>CAZTQF010000276.1:0-4700 GCA_964615255.1 uncultured candidatus Brocadiaceae bacterium
TCCAGGGACCAGGCGCGAGGAACATAAGTCCTTTTGATCTCTACCGAAACAGCCTGAATCAAGATCCGGTTAAATCGGACACCCTACTTGTCAGATTCGTCAACGTGGCTAGATTGCGTACGTGGAGAGTTTTGTTCGGCGTCGCCGGAGGAACCTCCACCCACACACCAGCCCACTGCCTCCCTCGTGCTACCCGCACTCCTCCCAGCGTCCATTCTGCTCTGGTTCGCGACCTGTCCCTGCCAAGCAGGAACGGGCGAGACTCCGCCTGGAGTCGTCGGCCACGAGCCTGCATCGCCGCAGCCCGCGGGCTTCACCGCCTCGGTCAGCAGCTCATCCTCCCCGCAAGACCCCGGCGCCGAGCCGGACAGCACCGCGCCGGTCCCCGAGCCCAGCACGCTGTTCCTCGTCGGCAGCGGGCTGGTTGGCGTCGCGATCACGGCGCGCAGACGCCGCAAGCCGAAGCAGCCCCAGCAGCAGCCGGCGGTCGCCTAGCTCGCGCTCGCTCAGCCGAACCGCGGCGTGTGCCGCTGGATGCGGGCCGCCTTGGCCTCCACCGCGCGCCCCAGCGCGCGGACCTCGCTGCGCCTCCAGCCGTCCGCGTAGCGCAGCAGAAAGCGCCTCTTGGCGCGACCGGAGACGACATCCGGACAGGACGCCAGCAGCGACGCGAGGTCCTTGACCCGCCAGCGGCGTCGGCGCCAGCGCGGACGAAACACGCGCTCGACGTCGATCAGCGCGGGCGGCTCGCGGCGCCTCGGGTCGACCGCGAACAGGTGCGACAGGTTGAGGTCCCGGTGCACCCAACCCCGCTCGTGCAGCCGCCGCGCCAGCGGCGCGACGGCGGCGACGACGTAGTCGAGCCACGCGCCCAGCCAGCCCTCCCGGACGGCGTCGACGGCCCACGCGTCGAGCGACCGACCCGGGACCGCGGCGTAGACGGCCATGCTCGCGGCCGGGCCACGGACGTGCGCCACGCGCGCGGGCACGTCGAAGCCTGCTGCTGCCAATTGCCCCAGCCACCGCCACTCGGCGTCGGCGCCGCGAGCGGTCCCATAGCGCTTCGCATAGAGAAGCCGGCCACCGTCGCTGGCCTGCAGGGTCCGGCGCGACGGCACGCACCGGACCGTCCTACCGAGGCTGCCGCTCCAGAGCTGCCGAACGGCATCGGCGTATTCCGGCGCCAGGATGGTCAGATCGTTGGCTTCTGCGACCACAGGTCGGTTGCCGTCGTGGTTCACTTTACCTACGGTCCCCTCCGCCGCATTGCCATGCAAGCGCCCTCTCCCGGCATGAACGAGCAGCACGTCGCAAGCGAAGACAACCCGTATCAGGCGATGCAGGCGAGGCTGGACCTCGCGTCGGCGCGCCTCGGGCTCGACCCCAACCTGATTTCGATCCTCCGCACGTGCGAGCGTGAGATCACGATCAGCATGCCGGTCGTCATGGACGACGGCTCGGTGCAGGTCTTCGAGGGCTTCCGCGTGCAGCACTCGACGTCGCGCGGCCCCGCCAAGGGCGGCATCCGCTTCGCGATGAACGTAAACCGCGACGAGGTGCGGGCGCTCGCCGCCTGGATGACCTGGAAGTGCGCCGTCGTCAACGTGCCGTTCGGCGGCGGCAAGGGCGGCGTCGTCTGCGACCCGTTCAAGATGTCCAAGGGCGAGCTCGAGCGGGTCACGAGGCGCTACGTGACCGGCATCATGGACATTCTGGGCCCCGACCGCGACGTGCCCGCGCCCGACATGGGCACGGACGGCCAGGTCATGGCGTGGTTCATGGACACCTACTCCATGCACCAGCGCAGCTACCTGCCCGCCTCGGTGACCGGCAAGCCGGTCACGCTCGGGGGCTCGATGGGCCGCCTCGAGGCGACCGGCCGCGGCGTCATGCTCTGCGCGCGCGAGGCCCTCAAGCACCTCGGGATGAACCCCAAGGAGTGCACCGCCGTGATCCAGGGTGCGGGCAACGTCGGCATGATCTCGGCGCTGCAGCTCGCGCGCTCGGGCGTCAAGGTCATCGCCATCAGCGACGTGCAGGGCGGCCTCTACAACAAGGACGGTCTGGACCTCGCCGGAATCCGCCGCCACCTGCAGCAGCGGCGCACGCTCGACGGCTTTGACGGCGGCGACCGCATCTCCAACAGCGACCTGATGGAGCTGGAGTGCGACATCCTGGTGCCCGCCGCGACCGAGAACGTGATCACGAGCCGCAACGCTGAGCGGATCCGCGCCAAGGTCATCGTCGAGGGCGCCAACGGCCCGGTGACCGCCAACGCCGACAAGATCCTCGATGACAAGGGCGTCTTCGTGGTGCCCGACATCCTCGCCAACGCGGGCGGCGTCACCGTCAGCTACTTCGAGTGGGTGCAGAATCGCATGTCGTTCTTCTGGACCCAGAAGGAGGTCGAGGAGCGCATGGAGCACATCATGGTCGACTCGTTCGCGGCCACGGTGGACATGGCGCAGCGCTTCGGCGAGTCCAACCGCATCGCCGCCTACATGCTCGGCGTGGACCGCGTGGCGGAGACCACGCGGATGCGCGGCATCTACGCGTAGCCGGGTGGCGGAGACCACGCGGATGCGCGGCAGCTACGCGTAGTCGCCGCGGGTCTCCGCTAGCCGCTATCGGCCCCGGAGCGCGGCGGCGGCTTCGCGGATCTGCGCTGTGTGGCGCTGCTCGTGGTAGCCCGCGAACAGCACCCACTGGTAGAAGTCGAGCTCGCCGAAGACGTGGTGAGCCTGCCGCGCGCGGCGGAGATCGACGCCGTCGCCCGTGACGACGACGGACCTCAGGCGCGCGCGCGCGCGGGCGAGCCGGCGCGCGGCGACGGCGGCCGTCATGCCCAGGTCTGGCGCGGCGAAGCCCGGCGCCTGCAGCTGCTCCGAGCGGTCCAGCACCGGCGCGCCGTCGAAGCAGGCGACGATCGAGCGATCCGACGGCGGCCGCGATGCCCCTGCGCGCGCTTCGAGGATCGGCCGGGCCCGCTTCTCCAGCAGCGCCGCGACCTGCCCCTCGGTGCGCGCGAGGTGCGCGAGCACGTTGGCGACCGACCAGACGCCCGCGCCGGGGCTCCGCTCGCGTGACAGCTCTGGAACCGTCGCGACGGCTTCGAGCAGCCGCTCGCGGCTGTGCCCGAGGTGGGTGAGCAGCTCCTGGGTCCATCCGTGCATGAGACCGGAGTGTAGCGCCGGTGCCGTCGCCTCCTCGGCGCCCGCCCCCGCGGTCGCTGCGCCGCGCCGCGTGCGGCCGAGGTCCGGCGTGGTAGGCTGCACTGAGTGCGCCGATCGCGGCGGCGCTCCCGCCATGGCTCCAACCAGCGCCCTGATGTCGACCCGCACGCTCCTAGCCGGCATGACGCTGGCGCTCAGCCTCCCGGCCCAGACCGCCGTCACGCTGCTGGCCGCGCGCGACACCACGCTCTACCAGAGCGCCACGGGCTCGGTCGCCAACGGCAGCGGCACGCGGATCTTCGTCGGCCGCAACAGCGGCGGCGGCAGCGGCGGCAGCGCGAACTCGCGCCGGCGCGCGATCGTGCAGTTCGACGTCGCCAGCGCGATCCCGCCCGGCGCGGTGATCCTGACCGCGTCGCTGGAGCTGACGGTCGAGCAGACCTCGGCGACCCAGGCGAGCGAGGCGTTCGCGCACCGGGTCACCGCGCCCTGGTTGGAAGGCGCGGTCGTGGCGCAGGGGGCGGGCGGCGGCGGCGGAGCTGCCGTGGCTGGCGAGACGACCTGGCTCCACCGCGATTACCCCAGCGCGCTCTGGGCCAGCCCGGGCGGCGACTTCGACCCGACGCCGAGCTTTGCCCTGCCGCTCCCCCTGAGCGGCGCGACGGCCAGCGCGCCCACCTCAGGGATCGTCTCCGACGTGCAGCTGTGGGCGGACAACCCTTCGAGCAACCACGGCTGGCTGCTGAAAACCGACGAGCTGCAGCCGACGACCGCGCGCCGGTGCTGGTCTCGGGAGGCGCCGACCGGCCAGCCGAAGCTCACGATCGCCTACATGCTACCGGGCAGCGTCGGCCTGTTCGGCCAGCGGTGCCCGGTCGTCGGCGGCGCCCAGGACTTCAGCCTCGGCGTCGGCGCAAGCGGGCCCGTCGTGGGCGGCTCGACCGTCGGCCTCTTCTACGTCACCGGGCCGAGCAACAGCCTCGGCGCGACGATCTTCTCGGTGGGGATCGAGCCTGCCGGCGCCCAGCTCTTCGCTGGCTGCGCCGGCTACCTGCGCGCCCCGCTGATCGCGGGCAGCGCGTTCGTCACCGACGCGTTCGGCACCGCGACCGCGACCGTCTCCATCCCGATCGGCGCGCCGAGCCTGCTGCTCGCAGCTCAGGGCGTCGCGCTGGACCCTTCGCCCGTCGGCTTCACGCTCAGCAACGCGGCGCTGGTGCTGCCGCAGTAGCGCGGCGGCGGTCTTCAGTCGGCGTCCGGCCGCGAACGGCGGGACTTCTTGAGGTCGCCACGCCGCTTCTTGGCGTCGAGGCGGCGGCGCTGGCTGCCGCGCGTCGGCTTGGTCGCGATGCGCCGCTTCTGGCGCACCAGCGCCCTGGCGATCCACTCGACCATGCGCTCCTGCGCGGCGCGGTAGTTCTGGAACTGGCTCTTGTGCTCGCTGCAGACGGCGACGAGCCGGCCGTCGGCGTCCAGACGGTTGCCGAGCGCGGCCCGCAGGCGAGCGAGGTCGCGCGCCCCGAAGAC
>CAZTQF010000277.1:0-4696 GCA_964615255.1 uncultured candidatus Brocadiaceae bacterium
CCTCGGGAAACCGCGCCGCCACGTCACCGGCCCTTCGTCGACCTCTTCCTCCTCTTCTTCTTCTTCGATCTCCAGACCGCCGCCGCCGACGGCGCCGATCTGGATCGCAACGCCCCCCATCATCTGATCCGTCTGGAACGACTTGGCCGCGAAGCGCAGCAGGTCGCCGCTCTCAACGTCCACGAAGAAGGCGAGGTAGGTCTCGTAGTCGGGGCGCGGCGGCTCCATCCCCAAGCCCCCCATCGCGCCCATGATCTTGACGCCGCCGAAGCCGCCGCCGACGTCGGGCAGCGCGCCGGAGTCGGCGAGCTCCAGGGCGTCGTCGCCTTCGAGCTTCCAGGTCATGATCGCGCACGCGCGGCCCTTGAGCTTGCCCGCCTCGACGTGCACGACCCCCTTGGTCTGTGCTGGCAGCCGCGCGAGTGTGGCGAGCAGGTAGCCCGGCTCGAACGTAAAGGGCGCGGGCAGGCCGCCGGCGAGCTTGTCGCGGCGAAGCCGCCATTCCCCAGAGACCTTGGCGAGCATGCGGCCGTTGGCGCGGACGTATTCGCGGCCGTCGGCGTCGGCCCAGACCATGTCCCGGAGCCACCCCCCGTCGACGGCGACGTCCTCGGGCCCGAACGGTAGGCCTGCGTTGCGCAGCATCGCCTGGTCCTGCCCTTCGACCGTCGAAAAGCGGCCGCGACCGAAGGCCTCCAGCTTGTCGAGCGCGGTCTCTACGTAGCGCCGCGCTTCGTCGCTGTTGGCCTGCGGGAGCGCCGGAGCTTGCCCCTGGGGCGCGGCGGCGGGCGCGTCTTGCGCAGCGGCGAGGGCGGCAATCAGGGCAACGGACGAGAGGATATGCAGCATTGGGCGTTTCTTCGGTTCTAGCGAGACCGCGCGCTGACGCCGAGCAGGCGTCGAGACTCCGCGAATCCTCGCTTGGGCTAGAGCCTCACCGGCCGGCGGGGCCCTCGCAAGCGGTCAAAACGCCTTGGAAGAACATCTTGGCAGTCCCCAGCGGCTGCCCGCGGTAGGTCGCGTCGATGCCGAAGAGCACGACCCGACCCTTGCCCACCTCGGCGGCGACCACGCCCGCCTTGCCGACGAGCCGCTCGGTGCCGATCGCCCACCCGCTCAGCAGCGTGTCCTCGGCGCGGTAGGCCGCGACCACGGCGAGGGACGGAGCGGGCTCCGGGACCTCCAGGATCGTCGCCGAGCGGTAGAGCATCGCCGCCAGCTGCGCGCTCACGCCGCGCGCCAGCGCGTGAGACGTGTCGACGTCGATCGCCAGCAGCGAGCCCGGCACGTAGTACTCGTCGCGCGTCGTCCGCCGCTCTCCGCCCTCTGCCGCGGGGTCGGCGACGTGCGTGCCGACCTTGACCGGCAGGTCGAAGTGCCGGATCACCTTCTCGACCTCGCCGCCGAGCGCCAGCAGCGTGCCGCCCTGCTCGACGAACTCACGGATCGCCGGGAGCGCGGCGTCTCCGGTCAGGCGGACGGCGCGCTCCTCGAGGTCGCTCCAGTCCTCGAAGGCAGGCAGCGCGGCGCGCAGCTTGTCGAGGTCCGGCGGGTTGCGGCGACGCCGCGCGCGGTCAAGGTCCCTGGGCCCGGGGAGGCCCGTGTGGAAGACCAGCACGTCGAAGTCGCGGCGCAGGTCGCCCTGTTGGATCCGGGCGCCCCAGACCGTCTGGACGGGGAACTCGAACTGCTCGAGCAACCAGCGGTCCCACCCCGTCGCCATGTGGCCGCCGAACACGTCGAACAGCCCGACCCGCACGGGTCTCACCTGGTCGGCCGAGAGCTCGCCCTCGCCCGGCGTCGCGCGCACGCCGAGGTCGCGGGCCGCGGCCGCCAGCACCTCCGAGGCGGCCGAAGAGACCGTCACCTCGTAGCGGCCGGCGGCGTCCACGCGCACGTCGCAGCCGGCCGCGTGCAACCGGTTCACGGCCGTGATCGAGTGGATGTCTGCCGGGTCGAGGCGCCAGAAGCCTGCGGCGACCGGGAGATCGCGACGCGTGAACTCCGGCAGCCCCGTGAGCGGTTCGAACGGGCCCTGCAGCGCCTCGAAGCTGCGCTCCAGGCGCACATCCATCTGCATCGAGAGCGTCCAGCCAGCGGCGTCGTAGGGCGGCACCGGCTTGCCGTCGCGCATGTCGTCGGGGTGCCACTGCGGCTCGAGCATGTCGAGCACGTGCGCCCGGTACGGCTGGTCACACGCGATCACGATCGACCCCGCGGGCATGACCTTGTCGCCCAGCGGGAAGGCCTCGGTCGCGACCGCCATGTCAACGCCGCCCCGCCAGAGCGTGCGCGCCAGCCGCGTCGCCGCCGACCAGTCCCGCTGGTCTGCGGGCAGCACGTAGGCGCGCGGATCGCGCCACGCGGGATCCGAGAACACCGAGTCATCGTCGCGGCGCTTGGCCTCGGCGACCAGCCGCGGCGTGACCGTCCAGTGGTCCTCACGGCCGCGACGGATCGCGCGCGAGGCCATCGTGTACATCCCCATCAGCAGGTCTTCGCCGCAGCGCGCGCCGTAGTCGAGCATCGCGAAGTTGGCCGTCTGCAGGTACTCGATGGTCTGCCGCGCGTGCCAGAGCTGCGCGCCGACGGGCTGCGGATAGTCGTGGTAGGGCAGCCTGCGGCTGAGCGGCTGCGAGATCCGCGTCGGCTCGGGCCTGCCGAAGGACTCGGTCAGGATCCCGATCATGTTGTGGAAGTAGGTCGTCGAGCGCAGCCCGCCGTTCCACCACGCCGAGTACGACGCCCCGCTCCGCGAGATCACGCCCGGCTTGTCCTCGAGCGCGAACCGGTGGTTCATGTGCGCGCTGACGATCTCGATGCCGCGCACCACCAGCGGGTCGATCTGGTAGTTGAACGGGTCGCGGAACGGCGGCGTGTAGATGATCGTGTTGCGCGGCGCCGTCTGGTGATGGTTGTACATCACCTGCGGGCACCACTGCCGGTAGAAGACCCGGCTGATGTTCTGCGCCTCGAGCTGGTTGAGCGCGTAGAAGTCGCGGTTGTTGTCGTGGCCCACGTAGCGCTGGTAGAGCACCGGCGTCTGCGTGCTGCGCGTCGCCATGTAGGCGTTGGCCACCAGCTCGTAGCCGTCGGGGTTGACCGGCGTCGCGAGCAGCACGACGTTGTCGAGGATCCGGCGGGTCTCTTCGTCGTCGCGCGAGCTCATCTGCCAGACCAGCTCGATGATGTTCTGCCCCGCGATCGTCTCGGTCGCGTGCAGGCCGGCGTCGATCCAGATCACCGCGCAGCCCTCCGCAGCCAGCGCCTCGGCCTCTGCCCTGGTCGTCTCTCCAGGGTGCGCCATCGTGTAGCTGATCTGCCGCAGCCGCTCGAGGCGCGCGTGGTTCTTCGGCGACGTGATCACCGACATCCACATGCGCTGGCCGTAGCTCGTCGGCCCGATGTCCACCAGCTTCACCCGGTCGCTGTTCGCCTCAACCTCCCGCAGGTAGCGGACCATGTCGCTGTAGTCGATCAGCTTGTAGTCAGCGCCGACTTCGTGCCCGAAGAAGGCGACGGGGTCGGGGACCTGGGCTGGAGCCAGCGGCGACGTGGCAGCGACGGCGCACAGCGTCACGAAGAAGGCGCGGAGAGTGGCGTTCACGCCGCGATGCTACGCCCCACCTGCGCCGCGACACCAGCTAGGATGATCACCTTGACGCGCCGGACCACGCAGACCCGCTGCGAGCTCTGCTCGATGGAGCGCGAGCTGACCTTCCACCACCTGATCCCGAAGAAGGTGCACCGGCGGGCCTACTTCCGCCGCACCTACACCCGCGAGGAGCTGCAGGCGGGCGTCGACTTGTGTCGGCTCTGCCACAGCGCCGTGCACCGCGCCCACGACGAAGTGACGCTGGCGCGGGAGTTTTCGACGCTGGCGGCGTTGCGGACATCCCCCGACCTCCAGAGGCACGTGCGATGGGCGAGGAAGCAGAAGCATGGCTGATCCGGTGCAGTCGTGATGCTTGACGGCCGATGACCACAACCGGACACTCTCCAACCGAACTCGATGTCGTTCCTTCGCACAGCCCGCCGCGCCCGCTCGATCACGTGGATCACGCTGATCGGGCTGCTGCTGCTCGCCGTCGCCGGCAGGATCGAAGTGCGGACATGCCTGGGGACCTGCTCCGAGGCACGCGCGACCGAGCAGGCGAGCTGCTGCTCGGCAGGCGACGAGGCGCCGATCCACGAGGCCTCCTGCTGCGGCTGCTGCGACGACGAGGGTCCCGGCGATGGCTCTGGCGGCGATGGCTCCGGCGGCGGTGACTCCGAAGGGCGGGACGGCGGCTGCTGCTCGACCGTCCACATCGAGGTCGACCAGGCGCCGAGCTCCTCGCCGGTGCAGGCGCCGCTCGCGACGCTCTGCCTGTGCTGGGTCGCCCCGGCGCCAGCAGCCGCGACCTGCGCGCGCGCTTCGATCGGGCCCCACCGCTTCGAGCGAGGCCCGCCACGAGTGGATGCCGGACTGGTGCTCCGCGCCACCCAAGTGCTGCTGATCTAGCCGGACGCGTCCAGGTCGACGCTCGGCAGCCACATAGCCTCGCTGCAGCGTCGACGGACTGCTCCGTTCGCTCGATCTCAGCACCGCCATGTCGGCACGACTTTCATCCCTACTGCCTGGAACCCTGCTGCTCGCTGCTTGCGTCGCCTACGAAGGTGACGACGCGAGCCCAGAACGAATCCGCGACGAGCT
>CAZTQF010000278.1:0-4685 GCA_964615255.1 uncultured candidatus Brocadiaceae bacterium
CCGCCGCCGCCCGACCAGTCGTTGGTCGGGTTGCCGCCGGTCAGCGTGCAGTTGTTGCTCGGCGAGGTGTCGCCGCCGCCGCCGCCGCCGCCGCCGCCGACCGGAGCGATCAGCTCGCCGGTGATGCGCAGGTTGCGGTTGATGTCGATCGCGCTGCCCCAGAAGTTGTTGTCCTGGCGCGTGTCGGTGAACAGCGCGTCGCCCGGCTCACCGCCGGCGAGGAACTGCGAGCGACTCGCCGACGAGCCGCTGCAGCCGGCGCCGCCGTAGCCGAAGACCTGCTGGAACGACGTGTTGCCGCTGGTGTTCGGGATCGTGCCCGACGGGATCGTGCCGCGCCAGTTGAGGTCGCCCTGGGTGGCCATCGTGCCGCCACCGCCGCCCGAGCCGCCGCCCGAGCCGTTGTAGCCGGAGCCGGTGTAGCAGCCGGTCGTGCAGGCCAGGTTGCCGCCGCGGCCGCCCTTGCCCGCTTCCTGGAGCGGGCCGCGGCCGGTGCCGCCCTGGACGTCACGCAGCGTGGCGCTGGGCGTGCCCTCGCCGCCGTTGCCGCCGCCGGGGCCGCCGACGCCGCCAGCCTTGGCGAAGTTGGCGGAGTTGAGCGTGTCGACGCGGGCGCCGTTGCCGCCGCTGACGGTCAGCGTGCCCGCGACCGTGAACTTGCCGCTGCACAGCCAGACCATCGGGTTCGGCCCCGAGCCGCGCACCGTGACGCCCTGCGGGATCGTCACGTTCTTGAAGTTGAACACGCCGCCAGCGACGGTGAACGGGAGGCCTTGCTTCGGCACGACCTGGGTGAACGAGGTGTTGAGCACGACCTCATTGGCGGTCGGCTCGTACTCCAGCGACGTCGGGTTGCCCTCGAAGGCGAAGCCCGCGCGGACGTAGCCGGGGCCGACCTCGGCCTGCGCCTCGGGGAACGAGGCCGTCAGGTCGATGTCGCGGGCGGTCGAGAAGTCCTCGGCGATGCCGTTCCACTGCTGCTCGTACGACTGGCTGGTCGAGAAGGTCCCGAACACTCGGTTGTAGGCGAGGTTGGCGAGGTTGTTCTCACCGGAGATGTCCTCGAGGGTCTGCTCGACGATCACGCGGATGATCGCGTTGTTCGGCAGCACGCCCGCGGGTCGCAGCACGAGGGTCGAGCCCGACAGGTTGTTGCGCTCAAGCTCGACGTCGGCGGGGATCCAGGTGTCCAGCCCGTACTCCGGGTCGTCGTATTCGAGGTAGACGCGGCCGCGGTCGTTGATGTCGCGGACGAGCGGGTCGACGTCGAAGTCGACCGGGACGTTGCTGGAGTTCGGGTTCAGCGCCTGGTCGAAGTCGAGCCGGACCTCCAGCGGCGGCGCGCCGAACAGCCCGAGCGGCACGTCGTTGAGGTCGGTCGCTGTGGTGACGCTGAGGCCGGTCCGGACCGGGCCGCCCGACGCGGGGTCGCGGAAGAGCTGCGCCGGCTGGGTGCCCTCGCGGGTCGAGAACTGGAAGGTGATCGGCTGGTTCAGCGCGCGGCCGTTGATGTCGCGCAGGACCTGGTTGTTGTTCGCCGCGCCGCCGACGAGCCGCACCAGGTAGGTCCGGCCTGCCTTGAAGCCGCCGTTGGTGAAGTCGTTGTTGGTCGGAAAGCTCGGGACGAACTGCAGCCGGCGCCCGATCTCCGTGTCTCCGTTGGCCTTGCCGAGCGTGAAGGTGCCCGTCACCAGCTCCGAGATCGGGTTGCCCTGTGAGTCGAGGGCCTGGAACGTCATCGTGTTCAGCGTCGCCGAGTCGATGTCGACCTCCGTCGAGAAGTCGATGCTGACCGGGTCGTTGAGGAAGATCGTCGCGCCGTTCACCGGCGAGGTGCGCACGACCTGGAAGTCGCCGCCGCCCGGGCCGCCGGAGCTGCCGCCACCGCAGGCGCTGAACGCGAGCAGGCAGAGGCCGAGGGGGAGGGCGAGCGTCGACTGGGCTGGGACAGTACGGTTCATAGCAGTGACCTGGGAGACCGTGGCCTGGGTGGGCGGGTCTGGTGCCCCCGAATCGGCAGGGGACCAGAGCCCGGGCTCGCCCGTCTCTGCGAATTCCATGCCTTGGGGAGGTGGGCTTTGGCCCGGGCGAATTGTGTCCTCCTGCCCAGGCGGGTCAAGTCGATTGGCGCCAGGATTGAGGGGGCTCCCGCTCGCCATCGCTCGCGGCGGGGAGCGATTCCGCTCGGGCGGTCAGCTGGCCGTCGTGCGGCAGACCGTAGGGGGGGCGCGGGCGCCCTGCCCTCAACTCCCAGCGCCGAACTCGCCGGTGCGCCGCGGCAGCGGGAAGGCAGGCTGCGGCATGCCGTGGAGCCCTGAGTTTGGCGCGGGCTGCGCCAGCGTCCGGGTCATCGCGACCTCGTCGCACGCCAGGAACTTCGGGCAGTGCAGGCAGTCGTTGAACACCTTGTGCGGCAGCTGGTCGTGGGCGGTGGGTTCGAACCCGACCTTGCGGAAGAACTCCGGCACGTAGGTGAACGCGAACAGCCGGGGCAGGCCCAGCTGCAGCGCCTCCTGGACCAGCGCGTCGACGAGCTTTCGGCCGACCCCGTGCCGTTGGGAGTCGGGGTGCACCGCGAGCGATCGGACTTCGGCGAGATCGGACCAGCAGATCGCCAGCGCGCCGCAGCCAGCGAAGGCGCCGTCGATCTCGGCGACGTGGAAGTCCCGCAGGTTCTCGATCACCGACGCCGGCGAGCGCGGCAGCATGACCTGCTGCACGGCGAGCTCGTTGATCAGCCCCAGCAGCGGCTCGGCGTCGGCGACGCGCGCCGGCCGGATCACGACGTTCGCCGGCTCAGGCATCTGCTTCGCCCGCGTCGGCGCCGTCTTCGAGGTCGTCGTCCGGGTCGAGGTCGTCGAGCTCGTGGTAGCCCTCGGCCCACTCGGCGATCTGGATGCGCCAGCGCTCGACCTCGGCGCGGACCCTCGCCGGCGCGGTGCCGCCGACGACGTCTCGCCGCGCCAGCACGGCCGCGACCGACAGGCTCTCTGCCAGGTCCTCGTCGAGCTGCGGCAAGAGCTCCTGCTGGTCTTCAGCGTTCAGCTCGTGGAGCTCGACGCCGCGCTCGACCGCGCGGTTGACGGCGGCGCCGGCGAGCGCGTGCGCGTCGCGGAACGGCACGCCCTCGCGCACCAGCAGGTCGGCGAGGTCGGTCGCGTTCAGGTAGCCGCGGCCCGCCGCCGCGGCGCATCGAGCGACATCGAAGGTCGCGTGCTCGACGGCGGTCGCGGCGACCAGCAGGCACTGGTTGGTCGCCTCCAGCGCCGGCAGCAGCGCCTCCTTGTCGTGCTGCAGGTCGCGGTTGTAGCCGAGCGGCTGTCCTTTCAGCAGCGACAGCACGGCCTGCAGCGCGCCCTGCACGAGCGCGGCCTTGCCGCGGATCAGCTCCATCGCGTCCGGGTTGCGCTTCTGCGGCATCAGGCTCGAGCCGGTCGACACCGCGTCCCCGAAGGTCAAGAACCCTGCCTCGTAGGACGCGAAGAACACGTAGTCCTCGCTCAGCCGGGAGAGGTTGCTGGTCGCCATCGCGCACGCGAACGCGACCTCGCAGAGGTGGTCGCGCGACGCGGTCGCGTCCAGGCTGTTGCGGGTCGGGCCGCCCGCGAACTGGAGCTGCGCCGCGAGCGCGTCGCGGTCCACCGGGAACGCGGTCCCGGCGAGCGCCGCGCTGCCCAGCGGGCAGACGTCCAGGCGCGCCAGCGCGTCGAGCAGCCGCTCCCGGTCCCGCGCGAACATCTCGACGTAGGCGAGGCAGTGGTGGCCGATCGTGATCGGCTGCGCGCGCTGCAGGTGCGTATAGCCAGGGATCGGGTCGTCGCTGTGCTGCGCGGCCTTCTCGACCAGCGTCATGCAGAGCCCCTCGAGCGACTCGACGAGCACGCCGACCCACTCGCGCAGGTGCAGCCGCACGTCGGTCGCGACCTGGTCGTTGCGCGACCGGCCGGTGTGGATGCGCTTGCCCAGGTCGCCGAGCCTGCCCACGAGCTGCTGCTCGACGAAGCTGTGAACGTCCTCGGCGTCGCTCTCCGGAAAGCCCCCTTCGTGCCACGCGGCGCCGAGCGCTTCGACGGCCTCGGCGATCCGGTCCAGGTCTTGTTCCTCCAGCACGCCTGCGTCGCACAGCGCCTCGCTCCAGGCGAGGTTGGTGTCGAGGTCCGCGAACGCCAGCGCCAGGTCGTGCCTCAGGCTGTCCTGGAAGTCCGCGAATCGCTCGTCGAGCTCGCCCGAGAAGCGCGCGCCCCACATCTTCCCGTCGCTCATGGCTGCACCCTCGCAGCGACGGCGCCCGGCAGGCCGTAGAGCTTGACGAACCCCCGGCTGTCCGCCTGGTGGAAGTCCGCGCTGTCGCCGAACGTGGCGAGGTCCTCGGAGTAGAGGCTGCGCGGCGCCGTGCACGAGATCGCCGTGGCAGCGCCCTTGTAGAGGCGGACGCGGACTTCGCCGGTCACGTGGCCGGTCGCTTCGGCGAACAGCGCGTCGAGCGCCTTGCGCGCGGGGTGGAACCAGCGGCCGTTGTAGACCAGGTCGCAGTACTCCGGCATGAGCTTCTCGCAAAGCCGCATCGTGTCGCGCTCCATCGTCAGCGCGCGCAGGCTGCGCGCGGCCTCCATCAGGATCGTGCCGCCGGGCGTCTCGTAGACGCCGCGCGACTTCATGCCGACGAGGCGGTTCTCGCAGATGTC
>CAZTQF010000279.1:0-4680 GCA_964615255.1 uncultured candidatus Brocadiaceae bacterium
TGCGTGAGCTGCCCCACGAGACTCGAGGAGGCTGGTTCGATGGGCCGGCGCTGGTGCCGTGCGCGACCGGCGCGGCGTGGTGTGCCTGGTTCGCGATGCTCGACCCCAGCGCGGCGACGCGGATCGTCGCGCTCGACGGCCTGTCGCGGATCTCGGAGCAGCTGGGTCTCGCGTCGTTCGAGGGCTCGTTCGCCGAGATCATGCAGGCGATGGATCCGGCCGCGGCCGCCGACGCGCGTCGACGCGTCGAGGCCGCGTTGGACGCTGGAGACCAAGAGGCGCTGGCGCGCGCGCTGGCCGATTGGACGGCGCTCCCTCTGGGCGTCGTCTCCGAGCGGGTCTTGCTCGTGGAAGAGTTGACGGCCACGCTCGCGGATCTCGGCGGAGCACCCGAGCGGCCGCTCGTCGAAGCCGCGCTGCGCGCCGCGCTCGCGCACTGCGTGCGCGGCGTGCTGCTCGACAGCATCGACGGCCGTGCGCGCGAGCTGGCGGAGGTGCGGCTCTGCGGGATGGAGCAGGTGCGACGACTCGGCGGCGCTCGGACCGTGCCGCTGATGCTCGCGGTCATGGCAGCGAGTCCGACCGAGCGGGCCAACGGCGTGCCGCACTACGATCCGGACACGCTCGTGCAGCTCCGCCTGATCCACTATTGCGGCCAGCTCTCCGAAGCGCAGGCCGCTGAGGTCGTGCGGGTGCCGGGCCGGCAGGAGTGGGAGGCGACGACGGCAGCGGAGTTCCTCGCGCGGACGATCCTGCGAGAGCGGGACTACTACTCCAAGCTGCGCGTCCCCGCGCTCGTCGCGCTGACCTGGTGTCTCGGCCGTCCGCGGGTCGATCCCGATCCGGCGTGGGTGCGCGAGTGGCTCGGAGGGCGGGACTCCTGACATGCAGACCCACTGGTCAGAGGACGTGATCGCCTACGACGGCCGCCAGCTGCGCGCGCACTGGTTGCTGGATCGGTTCGGTCTCGTCGGAGACGCGATCGTTGGGTTCCGAGGTGCGTGCGCCGTGTCCGACGCAGAAATGGCCGATCTCGCGGACCTGGGTGGCCCCGGGATTGGCGCCGATGACATGGTGCACTTCGTCTGGGAGTCGTTCACCGCGGCCGACCTGCTGCTCGCGTCGCACCGCCAGCGCCTGTTCGCGGCGCAGGTGGCCGAGGTCCTCGCCGAGGCGCGCCCCGCGCACCGGCTGCGGCGCGACGGCGACGATCTTTATCTTGGCACGGGCAAGCTGTCGATATCGATAGCGACCGTCACGCCCGTGAGCGCCTTGATCCACTTCGCCGTCAACGCATCGCCTACCGGGGCGCCCGTCGAGATCGCCAGCCTCGCGCAGCTCGACGTCGCGCCCGCGGAGTTCGGACGCGCGGTGCTGACGCGCGTCGCATCCGAGCAGACGTCCATCGAGCAGGCGCGGGCCAAGGTCCGCGCCAAGGGCGAGTGGCGATGAAGAAGCGCCTCGGGACGGTCGTCAAGGCGGCCTTCGTCGGCCTGATGATGTGGTACGTGTCGACGCTGATCACGTTCGACGACCTGTTGGTGACCCGCGACGGACAAGCCGTCGTCGAGCAGCAGGTGATCGAGATCGTCGGCGACTGGCGTCGCGACCCGGTGCGGTTCCTGCAGGCGGGCGCCGAGGTCTCGGCGCCGGCCAGCCGCGCGCTCGACGACGGTCGGCAGGTCGACGTGCAGCCGGGGTTCGTGACCTACCTGCGCAACCTCGACGGGCTCTGGTTCGCGATGGGCGCGGGCTGCTTCTTGCTCACGGTCATGCTCGCCGGGTCTCGCTGGTGGTGGCTGCTGCGGGTCAACGGCATGAACGTCACGTGGCTCGAGGCGATTCGGTTCACGTGGATCGGCGTGTTCTTCAACACGGTGTTCCCGGGCTCGACCGGCGGCGACGTGCTCAAGGCGGTCTACATCATGAAGCGGTGTCCGGGGCATCGCGTCGAGGCGCTGGTCTCGGTGGGGGTTGACCGCGTGCTGGGCCTCGGGTCGCTGGCGCTGCTCGGCGCGATCTGCGTGCTGTTCGCCCTGGAGCAGTTCGCGACCATCGCCGCGGGGATCTGGGGCGTGATCCTCGGCGTGGCGGCGCTCGGCGTGGTGGCGTTCAGCCGTCGCCTGCGCGAGCTGGTCCGCTTGAAGTGGCTGCTCAACCGACTGCCTGGCAAGCTGCGGGACGTCCTGCAGATGGTCGACCGGGCGATCTACTTCTACCGGGACCAGCGCGCCGTGATCGGAGTCAGCCTGCTGCTCGGGATCCTGAACCACTGCATCTCGGTGCTGGCCGTGGTGTGCTTCGGGGTGGCGATCGGCGTCGGGATGCCGACCTTCGAGTACTTCGTGCTCGTCCCGGTCATCAACATCGCGTCGGCGCTGCCGATCGCGCCCAACGGCTGGGGGTTCGGCGAGCTGCTGTTCGGCTACCTGTTCGCCGAGCACGGCGCCCAGTATCTGACGGACGTCGTCGACGCGAGCGCGGCGATGCGGACGCGGGGCGTCGCGCTGTCGCTGCTCTACCGGAGCGTGCTGACCGCGTTCAGCTGTCTCGCAGGCCTGCTGGTGCTGTTCGAGAAGGACAAGGTCACCAAGGCCGAGCTCGACGCCGCGGGCGACATCGCCGACGACGCGTAGGCGCGCCGGCCGAGGCCACCCTGCCTGGACCGCTCGTCGTCTGGGCGCTACGGTGCTCGCCCTCATGACTCTGCTCGTTGTTGGCTCCACCGCGTTCGACACCATCGAGACCCCGCACGGCAACGCCGAGCGGTGCCTGGGCGGCTCGTCGACCTACTTCGGACTCGCCGCTCGTCTGTTCACGCCCGTGCGGCTCGTCAGCGTCATCGGCGAGGACTTCCCGGACGAGCACCGCCGCATGCTCGCGGACCGGGACGTCTGCCTCGACGGGCTGGAGGTCAAGGAAGGCAAGACGTTCGCGTGGCACGGCCGCTACTCGGCGGACATGAATGACCGCGAGACCATCGACGTGCAGCTCAACACCTTCGGGGACTTCGAGCCGAAGGTCCCCGAGCACTACCGGCAGACGCCGTTCGTGTTCCTCGCCAACGGCGCGCCCGCGACCCAGATGTCCGTCGTCGAGCAGATGCAGGCGCCCAAGTTCGTCGTCGCGGACACCATGGATCTGTGGATGGACATCGCCAGAGACGGCCTGCTCGAGCTGCTCAAGCGCATCGACGGCCTGATCCTCAACGACAGCGAGGTCAAGCAGCTGACGGGGGAGAGCAACCTGATCACCGCCGGCAAGGCGACGCTCGCGCTCGGCCCGAAGCTGGTCATCGTCAAGAAGGGGGAGCACGGCTCGTTCGTGTTCTCCGAGGACTTCCGCTACGCGCTGCCCGCCTATCCCACGGAGGACGTCGTCGACCCCACGGGCGCGGGCGACAGCTTCGCGGGGGGCTTCATGGGCTACCTCGCCAACTGCGGCGACCTGTCGCGCGCGAACATGCAGCGCGCGGTCGCCTACGGCACCGTCACGGCCAGCCTCAACGTCGAGGGGTTCGGCGTGGACAAGCTCGCGGACACGACGCGCGAGGCCGTCGACGCGCGCTACGCCGAGCTGATGCAGTTCGTCACCGGCGCCTGAGCGCGGCCGCGGGCTACTGCAGCTGCAGCAGCACGGGCGCGCTGAGCTCGAGCAGGTCGACCTGGATCCCGATCCCCTGCGCGACGGCCGTCAAGCCTGTCAACGCAGGCGTGCTCGGGTTAGGCACCGTGACCGACGTGTAGCCCAGCGCGTCGGTCAGGCCGATGCCGAGCGCCAGCGGGGAGGCCGTGAGGAACAGCTCGGGCCAGCTCGAAGAGGCCCAGCCGAGCGGCAGCTGCGCGATGTCGAACGAGGGGGCGAACAAGATCGGCGCCTGCGGGCCGACGTCGATCATCGCGAACACGGGCACGCCTGGCGCGCCGTGGAAGTCGACGGTCAGGTTCGGCTGGGCGGCGCTGTCCAGCACGCGGCCGAAGCCGTCCACGTCCGCCGTCAGCGGCAGCGCGGGCGTGTCGATCAGCGTCATGCCGAGCAGCGTCGGCTGGAAGTTCGCGAGGTCGAGCTGGACGCCGAGCCAGCTGCCGTCCGCCGGCACGCCGGCCGTCTTGCTGCCGCAGAGCACGCCGGTCCCCGGTCCGCCGAGCGCGTTGATCTCCAGCACGTCGCCGCCGCTCGCGGTCGTGAAGATCGAGCCGCCGTAGGAGCCTGCGTTGCTGCAGAACGTGAGGTTCGGTTCGGGTCCGTAGACGCCGGCGGCGTCCGGGTAGCTCGGCACGAAGGTCCCGCCGTTGGGGTCGAGCGCGAGGCCGCCGGTCTTGCCGTAGATGCCGGCGGTCTGCAGGGGCGCGCCGCTGCGGTCGTAGGCAAACGCGTTGTCGACGTACTGGCGGACGTTGATGCCGCCGCCCGGTCCGCTGCCGACCTCGTTGATCAGCAGCCGCGCCGAGTCGGGCGCGATGCTCGCGACGTTGCCGGCGGCGTCGTACGTGATGGCCGCGGCGTCGATCTTCAGGATCGCGCCGTCGTAGGCGTAGGCCTGGCCGGTCTGGTTGCCGTTGACCCAGTGTCCGCCGTCGCCGGGCGCATAGAACAGGTCGCCGTTGGCGGCCTGCGCGAGCGCGACGGCGCTCGGCACGTCGTTGTTGGGCTGGGGGCCTGCAGCGATCGCGAGCTGCG
>CAZTQF010000280.1:0-4673 GCA_964615255.1 uncultured candidatus Brocadiaceae bacterium
TGGCCGCCGGCGCACGGCGACCCCGCTCCGGCGCAGCCGTCGAAGCAGGCGTCGAAGCAGGCGTCGACGACGCGACGCGGTCGGCTGGCTGAGCGTCCTCGACCGTCGCCGCGGGCGTTGGAACCGACGGTGCGCTTTCGCCTTCGGATGGGGCGAGGGCCGCGACGCGCGGCGCGGGTGCGAGGACCTTGGCCGGCTCCGCGACGGTGACCGCGATCACCGGTCGCGACAGCTCGACGCGCTCGACGCGGACCGGCGCTGCGCCCAGGCCGAACAGATCGGGACGGCCGAGCACACCTGCGGTCAGGCCGACGACGACCAACGCCGCTGCCGCAGCGAGCGCGCCTCCCCACCTGCGGCGAGCGGCGCCGGGGCCGCCGATGACCGCGGCGTCCTGCTCGTCGCCCTCGTCGGCGTAGATGTCGTGTCCGTCGACCTCGCCGGCGGAGACCACCTCGTAGGCCTCGTCGCCGCCGTCTTGGTAGCCGCCGTCCTCGGCGATCGGAGGCCCGGACGGGCCGGGCTCTTCGGCGAACGCGTCCTGGTAGACGTCGTCGCTCTCGTAGCCCGAGGTGTCGAAGCTCTCCTCGGCGGGGAGCTCCGCGCCCGGCGCATCCGCCGCGACGAAGCTCTCCCCCTCCGGCGCGACCTCGCGCCAGGCGGCGCTGCCCGCCGGCTCGGCGTCCTGGCGCAGCTGCAGATCGAACGGGCGATCATCTGCCGACTCGCCTCCGTCCGCCGGACGATCTTCGGCACCTGCCGCTAGCGGCAGCTCGTGCGTCACGCTGCCGAAGAGCCCTTGCCCGGCCGCAGCCGGCTCGTCGTGCGCAGCCGCGCTCGCGTCATCCGTCGCGGCCTCTTCCTCCCCGAACAGGGGCGAGCAGCTGGCGATCTCCGCCGGCTCGGAGCCGACGTCGGCGCAGAGATCCTCGCCGTCGTCGAGCACGAACGCGGACGCACCCTCGAAGCCCTCGTCGCCGGTCACGAGCTCCAGGTCGACCTCGCTGTCGAGGCCGAAGTCCTCCTCATCCTCGAGCAGCGAGCCGAGCTCCTCGGCGACGTCCTCGGTCGCCTCTTGCAGCTCGTGCGCAGGCGGCGCCTCCTCGGCGTCGAACGCGCCGAACACGGCGCCCTCCACGGCGGCGAACAACCGGGCGTCCCCGTCGCCTTCGGCCTCCGGCTCGCCCGGCGGCAGGTCGCCGTCGAGCTCGTCTTCGCAGACGAGGTCCTCGATGACGAAGTCCTGGTCAAACACCTCGTCTACGAACGACGCCGCGTCGTCGTTGTCATGGGAATCAGCCGTCATGCGTTGCTCCGTGAGACCTGTGGCCCCTCCCTCTATCGGCAGATCCCGGCCCGACAATGAGCCGCGCAGAGCGGCTCGGACGGCCTTGCTAGGGCTGCTCCGCGGCCAGCTCGCGGCTGACGGCCGAGGACGGGAGCAGCCGGCGCACGCCCCCGCGGAGCACGGTGAGGCCGAGGGAGTCCACGTATTCGAGCAGCGGGATGAGGAACTTCCTGCTCGTGTCCAGGCCGTCTCGCAAAGACGGGATGTCGAGGACCTCGTCGTTCGCGAGGCAGTTGTCCCGAATGCGGTGCAGCACCGCGCGGACCACGGCAGCCGCGTAGAAGTGATCGCCGACCTTCTCGACCCGGGCCTCGTCCTGGGCGCGGTCGAGCAAGGACAGCAGCTCGTCGCCGCGGAGTCCAACCGCCGCCGAGAGTTCCTCGAGCGTCGGCGGCCGGAACGCGCGCTCCGCGCACGTCGCGAGGATCTTGTCGAAGCCCCGCTGCTGGTCGGCGGGCAGGGGCTTCAGGCGCTCCAAGAACAGGATCTGCCCCTGGCGGCCGGCCTTGACCCGGCCGGCGTCCTGGAGCCGAGCGAACACGAACTCGACCAGCTGCTGCGGGAGCGAGCGGGTCGTCCGGATCGACGAGCGCTGGATGGACGCGGCCGCCGGCCGCCGCGCGAGGATCTTCTCGACGCTCGCCAGCAGCTCTCGCTCGCCTTCTTCGACCTGGCGCGCGAGGAACGCCCGCATGCCTCGCTCGTGCAGCGCCGCCGCAGCGGTCCCGCCGACGAGCGCGATGACCTCCCCTTCTTCCAGCCCCATCGCGCGCGCCAGGTCGTCGACGGCGCAGCCCACGGGGCCAGCCTGCTCCAGCTCGTGCAGGAGTCGGGCTTCTGGCTTGTCGCCGGCGTCGACGATCCCCTGCAGCTCCTGGCCGAGGTCTCTGCGG
This sequence comes from uncultured candidatus Brocadiaceae bacterium, assembly GCA_964615255.1. Taxonomy (GTDB): domain Bacteria; phylum Planctomycetota; class UBA1135; order UBA1135; family UBA2386. The sequence goes on from CAZTQF010000280.1 coordinate 2,242, forward strand.
CGGTAGCGGCCCGACTCCTCGAGGCGCAGGATCCGCCCCCCGCCGATCGTGACGACCGGGTTCTGGAGGCGCAGCAGGAACCGGTCGCCGGGGTGGCAGGCGACCGACTCGTCGAGCTCCAGCCTCGCGACGAAGGCTTCGCCGGCCTCGACCGCGTCGCGGTCGAGCAGCAGCAGCTGTCCGAGGACCTCGACGGTGCCGGTGTGGAATCGAATCGGCACCCGGTGCTCCAGCCTGGGCGAACGCGGGGTCAGACCCAGCTCGACGTCGACGGCGTCGCCGCTCGCAAACACGCCGGGCTCGGCGACGACCATGCCACGGTGCGCGCCGGCCTCCTTGGCGTCGGGCGCCGACAGGGCCGTGCTGTGGCCCGCGACGGCCTCTTCGACCTTGCCGCCGTAGGCGTGGATGCCGCGGATCTTCACGCGCGCGCCGGCGGGCAGCAGCTCGAGCTCGGCGCCCGGCCGCACCGACCCCGACAGCGGGATGCCGGTGACGACGGTCCCGATGCCAGGCAGCGAGAACACGCGCTGGATCGGCATCCGGAACGGACCGTGGCTCTGCCGCGGCTCCACCGACATCGCCAGCGCCTCGAGCTTCTGCTTCAGCTCGGGGACGCCGTCGCCGGTCACCGAGCTCACCCGGCAGAACTCGGCGCCCTCGAGCACCGTGCCCTTGACCAGCTCCCGAACCTCCTCTTCGGCGACCTCGACGAGCAGCTCGTCTACGACGTCGATCTTGGTCATCACGACGAGACCGCCGCGGACCTGCAGCAAGTCGAGGATGTCCACGTGCTCCACCGTCTGCGGCATGACGCCGTCGTCGGCGGCGACGATCAGCATCGCGAGGTCGAGCCCCGTCGAGCCCGCCACCATGTTGCGCACGAAGCGCTCGTGACCGGGCACGTCCACCATCCCCAACAGGCGACCGTCGGCGAGCTTGATCCGCGCGAACCCGAGGTCGATGGTCAGCCCCCGGTCCTTCTCCTCCTTGAGGCGGTCCGGGTCGGTGCCGGTGAGCGCCTTGACGAGGCTGCTCTTGCCGTGGTCGATGTGGCCGGCGGTGCCGACCACGACGGGGTGGATCTGACGCGCCATCGAGGGAGCGACGCGGCCGCTAGGAGTTCGCGAGGTAGAGGATGCGCTGGCAAGAGCCGCAGCGCACGACGGCCGACGCGCCCATCAGGCGCGCGACGTCGTTCATCGTGATCTTGTTGTAGCAGCCCTGGCAGTACTCCGCCTCGACCGGGGACACCGCCATCAGCTCGCGGGTCTTGTAGAGCCCCTCATACTCCCGGAGCAGGTCCGGCGGGATGCCGTCGGCGGCGGCGCCCCGCTTCGCCCGCGCGGCCGCGATCTCGTCGGCGCGCCCGGCGCGCAGCTGGTCGGCCTCGGCGAGGAACCCCTCGTAGACCGCACGTTCCTCCTCGAGCGCCTGCTGCGAGGACTCCGCCGCTTGCTTGAGGCCCTCCATCTGCTCGAGCAGCTGCAGGCCGTCGTCCTGCATCTGGTCGCGGTCCTTGCGCACCGACTCGATCTCGAACAGCGTCGCCTGATACTCGGCGTTGTTGCGGACGACGTTCAGGCGCTCGTTCAGCTTGTTGATCTGCTCGTCGGCCGCGCGCGCGGCGCTGTCGCAGCTCCGCGCGTCGACCTCGGCCTTTTGCAGCAGTCCGGCCGCCTCCTGCGCCGTCCGCTCGAGCTGGTCTAGGCGACGCTTGCGCTTCTCCTGCTCGGCGGGCAGCTGATCGATGTCCTTGGTGAGAGAGGTGACCTCGTGGTCGACCTTTTGGAGATCGAGGAGCTTCTGGACGTGTTCGTGCACGGAGGTTGGGCGCCCGAGGATCCCTGCGATCCGGGCGCGAGCAGTCTAGCCCGGCGACCGGCCTGCTCAAGCGCAGGCCGACAAGTTCATGGGCCGCCCGCTCGGGGCTACGCGACAGCCGCTCGCGGCCTGGCCGCTGCCGCCGCGCTCAGCCCTGCTCGCCGACCGCGCTGTCGAAGAACCCGCCGAGGCGGCGCGCCCGGACCGGGTGCTGCAGCTTGCGGACGGCCTTGGCCTCGATCTGGCGGACCCGCTCGCGGGTGACCCGGAAGATGCGGCCGACCTCCTCGAGCGTATACGTGTAGCCGTCGCCGATGCCGTAGCGCAGCTTGATGATCTCCCGCTCGCGGAAGGTCAAGGTGTCCAGCACCGACTCGATGCGGTCCTTGAGCATCTCCCGGCTCGCGGACTGCACCGGCGACTCGACCGAGTCGTCCTCGATGAAGTCTCCGAAGTAGCTGTCCTCCGAGTCGCCGATCGGGCGGTCGAGCGAGATCGGGTGCTTGCTGATTTTCATCACGCGCTTGGCCTCGTCCACCGAGACCTGCGCGGCCTCGGCGACCTCTTCGATGGCCGGCTCGCGCCCCTTGAGCTGGGTCAGCTTCTTG
>CAZTQF010000281.1:0-4667 GCA_964615255.1 uncultured candidatus Brocadiaceae bacterium
CCTGGCAGGGCGACTTCCTCGCCAGCGAGGCCGTTCGGGTAGCCCTTGCCGTCCCAGCGCTCGTGGTGCTGGTAAACCCACAGGCGGACGTTCTCGTCCATCTTGAGGTCGCGCAGCACGTCGTAGCCCATCTGCGGGTGGCGGTTGATCACCTCCCGCTCGTCGGCGGTCAGCGCGCCGGGCTTCTGCAGGATCTTGTCCGGGATCCCGATCTTGCCGACGTCGTGGAGCAGGCTCGCGAGCCGCAGCGACGCGCGGTCCTCCTCAGATACGCCGCAGCGCTGCGCGAGCGTGTCGGTGTAGCCGACGACGCGCGCCGCGTGGCCGCTGGTCGTCGGGTCCTTGATCTCGATCGTGCGCGGAATCAGCGATGCCAGCACCTCGTTGACCGACTCCAGCTCGCGGTTGCGGCGCTCGAGCTCGACCTCCTGCAGCACCCGGCGACAGGTCGCCAGCAGGTTGTTGGGGTCGGCCGGCTTGACGACGATGTCCGCGATATTGTGCCGGATCGCAGCCTGCGCACCGCCGAAAGAGGGCTTCCCGGTCAGCATGATGACCGGCGGCGCGGGCCGAAGCGTCTGCGCGGCCTCGGCGACCTTGGAGCCCAGGTCGGTGGGGCCGAGGTAGAGGTCGGTGAGCACCAAGTCGAAGTCTCGCTCGTGCAGCGTCTTGATCCCCTGGGCCAGCGAGTGCGCGCAGGTGACCTCGTAGCCGTCGTGGGAGAGCGTCTGCGCGAGGGAGCGGAGCACGTCTGGCTCGTCGTCGACGATCAGGGCGCGCCGCGCGCTCGCGCGCCTGCGGCCGGCAGGCGCTGCGCCGAGCAGCGGGTTCGTGGGCGACGGCGTGCGAGCGCTGGACGCGTCGGCTGGCTCGGGTTGGGCGGCCTCTGAGAATCTCATCGGGTCGGGTTCCGGTCTCATGCGTGAGAAGACCGAAGGCGGCTTGGTGCGCGGTGGTCGATCGAATCCTCCACGCAGTCCGCTGCTTCTCAACAGACTTCTGTGGAATCCATGTGGACTCTCCACCCTCGGGGAGGACTTGCAAAGCCCCTGCAGCAAATGGCGTGCGTCCGCTGGGCATCGGGAGAAGTTCCTTGTGGTTGCCATCGCGGCCCCAAGGCCGAGAATGCTGCGCCGCGTCATGGCCGTCCCTTTGTTCTCCCGCACCGTCTCTCCGTCCGAAGCTGGGGTGCGGCTCGACGTATTCCTCGCGCAGCAACCCGAGGTCGGCACGCGGAGCCGGGCTCGTCGCATGCTCGACCAGGGACGGGTCCACGTCGCCGAGGAAGGCCTGCGGGTGCGGCCCGGCCTCACCCTCGAGGCGGGGCTGGCGGTTCGCTTCGAGCTCGACCCGGAGGAGAGCGGAGATCCGCTCCGGCCGGATCTCCCGCTGCCCGACGTGCCGCTGCTCTACGCAGACCCCGACGTGTGCGCCATCGACAAGCCGGTCGGGCTCGCGGCGCATCCGCCCGAAGGCCGCCACCGCCCGGCGCACACCGTCGCGAGCTGGGCGCAGGCGACCTTCGGCGACCTTCCGACCGTCGAGGACGCGGACCGGCCGGGCATCGTGCACCGCCTGGACCGCGAAACGAGCGGCGTGATGCTGCTCGCCCGCTCTCAGGTCGCGTTCGAGGCGCTGCGCGCGCGGTTCCGCGACCGCGAGGTCCAAAAGGAGTATCGCTGCATCGTCTACGGCGTGCCTCGGTTCCAGAGCGACTGGATCGAGCGGGCCATCGGCACCGACCCGAGGCACCCCGAGCGCATGACCGTGCTCAACGAAGGCGGGCGAGCGTCCTCGACCTACTACGAGATCCTGGAGCGCTTCGATGGCTTCAGCTACGTCGCCGCGCGCCCGAAGACGGGCCGCACACACCAGATCCGGGTCCACATGACGTCGATCGGTCACTCGCTCGTCGGCGATCGCGTCTACCGTTCGCGGCGGCGCCAGCACGACCAGCTGCCGCCCGAGGCGCCAGCACCCGGACGACACTGCCTGCACGCGCGTCGGATCACCGTCCCGCACCCGGTCACCCAGCAACCCATGACCGTCGAAGCGCCGCTGCCGGCGGACCTCGAGCAGCTGCTCGCGTGGCTGCGCGCGCACCGGCCCGCGCGTTGACCCATGCCTGACCTCTGGAGCGACGACGAAGCGGCTGCGTTCGTGGAGCGGTTCGGCGACGCCGGCGAGGCGGTCGCGCTGCGCGTCTACACGTCGCGCCTGCTCGGCCGTGACCCCTCGCTGGTGCTGCACGGCGGCGGCAACACCTCGGTCAAGACGACCTGCCGGGACCTGCTCGGGCGCGAGGTCGAGGTGCTGTGCGTCAAGGGCAGCGGCTGGGACCTCGCCGACATCGAGCCGCCGGGCCTGCCGGCCGTGCGGCTCGCTGCGCTGCGCGAGCTGCGGTCGCTCGACGCGCTCGCCGACCAGGACATGGTCAACGCCGTGCGCGGCGCGCTGCTCGACTGCCGCGCGCCCAACCCGTCGGTCGAGGCGCTGCTGCACGCGTTCTTGCCGCACGCCTACGTCGACCACACCCACGCGGACGCGATCCTGGCGCTGACCGATCAGCCGGACAGTGGCCTCCACGTCCGCGCGGCGCTCGGCGAAGACGTGCTGGTGCTGCCCTGGATCATGCCTGGCTTCCCCTTGGCCAAGGCGGTCGCGGCCGCCTTCGAAGCGTCTCCGTCCTGCGTCGGGATCGTGCTCGCCAAGCACGGCCTGTTCACGTTCGGCGCGACCGCCAAGGAGAGCTACCAGCGCACCGTCGACCTCGTCGACCGCGCCCAGCGCTACGTCGACGCGGCGATCGTCCCCGCGGCCGGCCCAGAGGCTTCGGCGCTGCCGCTTGCCGCGCGTCGCGAGGCGCTCGCGGCCGCGCTGCCGGTCCTGCGCGGCGCGTGCGCGGTCGTCGCCGGCGGGGCGCGGGTGGTGGCCGACGCCCGCCTCGACGACGACCTCGCGGCCTTCGGCGCTCGCGCCGACGCCGCCGCGCTGTGCGCGACCCACCCGATCACGCCCGACCACGTGATCCGCACCAAGGGGCCGTATTTGCACCTGTCCGAGGCCGACTGGTCGGAGCCCGGCCGGATACGGGCGCGGGTCGACGAGTACGCGGTCTCCTACCGGCGCTACTACGAGGCGAGCGCCCGGCGGATTTCGCCGGAGCACATGCACGCGCCGACGCCTGTCGTCGCGGTCCTCGCCGGCGTCGGCGTCGTGGCCCTGCACGCGAGCAGGAAGGGCGCGCGCGTCGCCGCCGACATCGCTGAGCACACGCTGCGGGTGAAGGCGCAGGCGCAGGCGCTGGGCGAGTTCGTGGCGCTCTCGGACGACGAGCTCGCCGAGATGGAGTACTGGCCGCTCGAGCTGAGCAAGCTTGGCAGCAAGCTCGCGCCCGAGCTGCAGGGGCAGGTCGCGCTGGTCACGGGCGCTGCCGGCGCCATCGGCGTCGGCGTCTGCGAGGTGCTGCTCGAGCGGGGCGCGTGCGTGCTCGCGACCGACGTCGACGCCGACCGCCTCGAGAAGGCCTCCGCGCGCCTCGGCGGCGGCGAGCGCCTGCGCACCGTGGTCGCCGACGTGACCGCGCCGGCCGACGCGGCCCGACTGTTCGACGCGTGCTGCGTGACGTTCGGAGGCGTCGACTGCGTCGTGCCGAACGCGGGCGTCGCCCACGTCCGCTCGATCGAGGAGATGGACCACGAGGCGTTCCAGCGCGTGCTCGACGTCAACGCCACGGGCACCATGCTGGTGCTGCAGCAGGCTGCGCGCGTCTTCCGCGCGCAGGGCACGGGCGGCGCCGTGGTGCTGCAGGCCAGCAAGAACGTGTTCGCGCCCGGGGCCCGGTTCGGGGCCTACTCGGCGAGCAAGGCCGCGGCGCTGCAGCTCGGTCGCGTCGCGGCGATGGAGCTCGCCGAGCTCAAGGTGACGGTGAACGTCGTCAACGCCGACGCCGTGTTCGGTGACGAAGACGTGCCGAGCAGGCTGTGGGCGGAGGTCGGGCCCGACCGCATGAAGGCGCGCGGCCTCGACGCCCGGCAGCTGCGGGACTACTACCGCGAGCGGTCGCTGCTCAAGCAGGAGGTCACGCCGCGTCACGTCGGGGAGGCCGTCGCGTGGTTCGCCGCGCAGCGCACGCCGACGACCGGCGCCGTGCTGCCGGTCGACGGCGGGTTGCCGGAGGCGTTTCCGCGGTGAGCGAGGCGCCCGCGATCGACCTCCGGGACCTGCGCAAGACCTACCGCAAGGGGCGGGAGACGGTGCGCGCGGTCGACGGCCTCGACCTCGTCGTCGAGCGCGGGGAGGTCTTCGGGCTGCTCGGTCCCAACGGCGCCGGCAAGACGACGACCGTCGAGGTCTGCGAAGGGCTCACCGTGCCCGACAGCGGCGAAGTGCGCATCCTCGGCCGCGCGTGGCGCGGCGGCGAGGACGACGCGATCCGCGCGCGCATCGGGGTCTGCCTGCAGGAGACCAAGTTCCACGAGAACGCCAACGTCGACGAGGTGCTGCGGCTGTTCCGCTCGTGCTTCGACCGGGGGCGCACGGTCGACGAAGCGCTCGCGCTGGTCTCGCTGCAGGAGAAGCGCGGCGCCCGCCAGAAGTCGCTCTCTGGCGGCCAGCGCCAGCGGCTCGCCGTCGCCACGGCGCTGCTCGGAGACCCGGACCTGCTG
>CAZTQF010000282.1:0-4666 GCA_964615255.1 uncultured candidatus Brocadiaceae bacterium
TGACGGTCAACGAGGAGGTCGACGCGCTGCGCACGCTCGGGCAGGACCCGCAGCGGTTCCTGGTGCTGCCGCGCGTGCTGACGCTGCTGCTGGTCGTGCCGCTGCTGACGCTGCTCGGAGACCTGTTCGGCGCCCTGGGCGGCTGGACGATCGCGGTGGGCTACCTCGCGCAGCCGACCGTGGTCTACGTGCAGGCGCTCGAAGGAGCCGTCGGCCTCGGCGACATCGGCACCGGCCTGCTCAAGGCCGTCGGGTTCGCGGCGGCGATCGGCGTGGTGTCCTGCCAGCGCGGCCTCGCCACGCGCGGCGGCGCCGACGGCGTCGGCCGCGCGACCACGTCGGCGGTCGTCACCTCGCTGTTTCTGCTGGTCGTGCTCGACGCGATCTTCACCTGGGCCTTCACGATGTTGGATTGGTGACATGGACGCCGTCCTCTCGCTAAGCGACCTGGCCATCGGCTACGGCGACCGACCGATCCTCGAGCACATCGACCTCGACGTGCAGCGCGGCGAGGTGCTGGCGATCCTCGGCTCGTCGGGCTGCGGCAAGTCGACGCTCCTGCGCACGATGATCGGACTGCTGCCGCCGCTCGCCGGGCGCGTGCACTTCCACGGCGTCGGCGACCCCGCCGCCGCGACGTCGCCGCCGCGGTTCGGCGTAGTGTTCCAGGGCGCGGCGCTGTTCGGCTCCTCGACGCTGCTCCAGAACGTCCTGCTGCCGCTGCAGAAGTGGCGCCGCCTGGACGCAGCTGCGGCCCTCGAGGTCGCGCTCGGCCGCCTGCGAATCGTGGGCCTCGAGGACTACGCCGACCATCTGCCCGCTGAGGTGTCGGGCGGCATGCGCAAGCGCGCGGGCATCGCCCGGGCGCTGGCGCTCGACCCGCCGCTGCTGTTCCTCGACGAGCCGTCCGCAGGGCTCGACCCGATCACCTCGGCGGGCCTCGACGACCTCCTCGTGACCCTCGCGCGCACGCTGCAGGTCACGATCGTGCTCGTGACCCACGAGCTCCCCTCGATCCACCGCGTCGCCGACGTCTGCGTCATGCTCGACGGTGCCGCCCGTGGGGTCATCGCGCGCGGCTCGCCGCGCGAACTCTCGGAGCGCTCCGAAGATCCTCGCGTGCGGGCGTTCTTCGGGCGCCAAGCCATGCTGGAGCCCTCGTGAACACACCGGCCACTCGTTGGAAGCTCGGACTCTTCGTCGTCGTCGGCTCGCTGGTCGGCGTCATCGGGGTGGTCTACCTCGGCGCGCAGGAGCTGCGGCGCGCGACCCACACCGCCTACGCCTACTTCGACGAGGCGCTCACGGGGCTGGAGGAGGGCTCGGCCGTCAAGTTCCGCGGCATCACGGTCGGCAAGGTCGAGCGGATCCGCTTCGCGACCATGGACCGGCTGCTGGAGGTCCGGGCATCGCTCTACGAGGACTACCTGGTGGACCTCGGCCTCGACACGAGCAACCTGGACGCGAGCAACCCGCTCATCCATCGGCTGCGCGCCCAGGTCGTGATGTCGTTCGTCACCAGCACGGCGTTCATCCAGGTCGACTTCCTGGAGGACCCGCCGGAGGGGCCGCAGATGCTCGGGTTCGACGTGCCGACCGACGGCTTCACCTTGCGGACGGTCCCGAGCACCGCCAAGAGCCTGGAGGCGTCGGTGCGGGAGGTGCTCGCGGAGCTGCCAGCGCTCTCGCTCGAGGTCCGGTCGTTGGTCGAGCTCGTGCGGACCGAGCTTGGCGCGGCGCGGGTGCCCGATCTGTCGCGCAAGCTGCAAGGGCTGGTGACCAAGATCGACGCCAAGGTCGAGGCGCTCGACGTCGAACGCGCGCTCGCTGCCGTGGCGGGAGCCGCCGACGAGGTCGGCGCCACCGCTGCGGCGCTGCGCGGTGAGCGGGACGCGCTGCACGAACTGGCGCAGACCTGGACCGAGCTGGGCGCCTCGCTCCGAGGCGAGATCGCCGACGTGAGGCTCGGGCCGACCACCGAGCGCGTGCGGGCCGCGGCCGCAGCGGTCGAGTCGTTCGACGCGGTCGGCGACGCGGTGCGCGCCGAGCTTCAGAATCTCCGTCGGGCGATGGCCGCAGTCGAACGGCTGGCCAACTCGCTGGAGCGCGACCCGAGCGCGCTGCTCCGCGGCCGCGGCCCGTCGAACAACCCGCTCAAGGAGCGCAAGTGATGACCTTCAAGAAGATCGATGGAGGTGCTCTCGTGGCGCCCGTGGCGCTGATGGCGCTGGTCGCGTTCGCGACGCTCGGCGGCTGCATCTCGTCGGGGCCGCCGGCTTCGCCGGTGCGCTGGCTCGACCCGACGGCCGGGCTCGAGGCGCCGGCCGCAGGCGCCCCGATCGCGCCGCTCGCGCTGCACGCCCAGCCGCACCTGGGCCAAGAGATCGCGGTCCGGACCGAGCCAGCGGTCGTCGTCTACGACACGGACCATCGGTGGCTGGTGCCGCCGCGAGAGCTCGTGCGGCGCGCTTTCGGCCGCGCGCAGGTCGGGGTCTTGGACTCTGCGGTCGGCGCTGAGCTCCGCGTGGAGCTCCAGACGTTCGAGCTGCAGCAGCTGGAGGGCGCGCCGGGGGCGCGCATCGTCTGCCGCGTCGTGCGCTCCGGCGCGCGCGCCGCTCCGGGCGTGCGCGTCGAGGTCGTCGCGTCGGCCGGCGACGCCTCGCCGGAGGCGTTGGCGGCCGCGATGGGGCGCGCGCTGCAGCAGCTGGTCGCGCGGGTGCTGGCAGCCGCGCGACCCTAGGCGTCGGCGCGGCTCACGGAAGAATCTCCGCCAGCGCCCCCGGCGCGGATTCGCGCGCCTCGAGGACCGTTGCCTGACGCCAGGCCGTGAGCGCGGCGGCCCGGGCGTCGTCGTTCGCGCTGGGGTCTTGGAGCGTGGCGAGCACCTGCCGCGCTGCGTCGGGGTGACCCGCCGCGAGGAGCGCGCGCCAGCGCGGCACGTCCTCGACCAGCGTCGCCGGAGGCGTGATCAGCTGGGTCAGCGGTGCTGGCGTCGGTGAGCACTGCGCCAGCGCGCGCGCGGTGCGCGCGAGGAGTTCGGGCTCAGGCACGCGCCGAAACAGCGCGCGCAGCAGGGGGACGGCGCGCGCGGGCGCGCTTCGGCCGAGCAGCTCGGCCGCTGCGACCCGGCACTGCGCAGGCGCGGCACTGTCGGCCGCGAGCCGCGCCGCGAGGTCGACGAGGGCGGGGCTCGGCGGCGCCTGGAGCGCTTCCAGGACGGGGCCGAGCGGCGCGGCATCGGGCTCGCCGAGCAGGTGTTCTTCGAGCCTGTCGCGGCCGCTCACGCCGCCGACCGCCAGCATCGCCGCGGCAGCCGCGCGTCGCTCGGCTGCGGCTGCGCTGTCGAGAGCGCGCGCGGCGAGCTCGAGGACGCGCGGCTCGCGCGCCCGCGCGAGGCCGTCGATCGCGAGCGCTCGGACGTCCGCGTCGCGGTCACGCTGCGCCAGCCGGAGCAGCTCCTCGCGCCACGCCGCGCGCGCGCCGGGGGCCAGCTCGCAGATCCACTCCGCGATCGCGCGTCGCTCCGGCGCGCTGCCGCGCCGAAGGACGCGCTCCAGCTCGCGCCGCTCCAGCGAGCTGTCGATCGGCAGCAGCAGCGTCAGCAGGGCGCCGCGCAGCTCGCCGGCGCGCATCGACTCTTCTCCACGCAGCAAGCGGAGCGCGCCCAGCTCGGACCGCTCGGGCTGCGTCTTCATGGCCTGCAGCAGGGCCAGCAGCGCGTCGTGCTGCCGCTTCCAGCTGCCGCGCCGGAACCGGCTGATCGTCCGGGCGACCGAGGTCGACGCGCGCTCGACCGGGACGAGGCCCAGCGCGTATGCGGCCACGACGCCGTCGTCGCTGCTCCTCGCGTCCGCGGTCCGCAGCGCGGCCTCGAGCCGCTCGACGGCCACCGGCGTGGCGAGCAGTCCGAGCGCGAGCAGCGCCCGGCGGCGGGCAGCGGGAGCGGGGTCGGTGGCGAGCGCGAGCAGGCGCGCTTCGTGGTCGTGTCCGGCGCCGGCGGCGACCAGCAGCGCCGCCTCGCCGCGCACGCGCGGGTCGTCGCTGGACAGCGCCCTCGCCGCGTCCTGAGCGATCAGCCGCGCGATCCCGCGGGGCGCAGCGTGCTGCGCGAAACCGCACGTCGCCACGATCGAGAGCGCCAAGAACCCGCGGCTGATGCGCGCCATGCCGCCACCGCGCCGGGGCGAGCGCTGGGCGGGTCGTGCGGTGGCATCGGGACGTTGGCTCACGGCGGGGGGGAGAGGTAGCGTTGCGGGCGCGGGGGGCGGGCTGCTCGATCGAGCGCCCCGCGTTCCGACGCAAGCAATCCCCGTTCCGTTCCGCACAAACCTCCAGGCCCCTCCCGAGCCGCGATGCGCACCGCCCTTCTCGATGCCTGGTCCGGAGTCGCGGGCGACATGTGGGTCGGCGCGATGCTCGACGCGGGCGCTGCGCTGGAGCCGCTGGTCGAGGCGGTCGCGTCGCTGCAGCTGCCGGGGGTCTCGGTGCGCAGCGAGGTCGTGCTCCGGGCGAGCCTGCGCGGGGTGAAGTTCCACGTCGACATCGGCGGCGCGCCGGAGCCCGGCAAGTTCGCGCCGGTCGCGCAGCCGACGCACCAAGGCGTGCAGTTGCCCGACGCAGGCGACCACGCGCACCGCAAGCTCTCGGACATCCGACGGATCGTCGA
>CAZTQF010000283.1:0-4664 GCA_964615255.1 uncultured candidatus Brocadiaceae bacterium
CCGGGTTGCGCCCACGGCGTCCCATACCGCTGCTCGCCTGCATCCCACCGGAGACCTCGGCGTCGTTCGCGAACACGAACGCGGCGGCCCCCTTGCCCTGCAGTCCGCGCATCACGGCAAATCGCGCGAACGGGAGGCTCCGCTCGTCCGCCCGCACCACGGCGACGACCACCTTGCCCTCGAGCTCCAGCTCGTCGAGCCCTTCGATGCGGGGCATGCGGCGGCCGCGGCCCGCCGGGATCTCGAGGTTGAGGATCGCGACGCCGCCGGTCGCGTCGGTGTCCTTGGAGGCGTTGCCGGTCAGGCGCGCCGCCGGGATCGTCAGCACCGACTCGCCGCCCCGCGTGAAGCGCAGCGTCGCCGCGGTGACCTTGCTCTGGTTCCACGGCATCTGCTGGAAGTAGCCGCCGTCCTCGCCGCGCGCCTCGAGGCCGAGCGCGCGGAAGTGCGCCGCAACGAACTCGGCGGCCTTGCGGTAGCCTTCCTGGCCGGTGCCGCGCCCCGCGAACTCGGGGCCGGCGAGCTTGTGGAGCCACGCCGAGCACTGCGCGGCGTCGACGCTCTTGGCGCCCTCTTGGCGGTCGGCGGAGAGCCCCTGGCCGAGCGCGACGCCGGCGCAGGCGAGGGACGTGAACAGCAGAGCGGGGAGGGGTCGTGTCATGTCGTCAAGAAAGGGGCGGGGCCTTTAAGCGGCCCAGCGGGCCACGTCCGGGACATGGTGTAGCGGCTGGAGCCCTTGATCGGCCGCAAACTTGTGCCGCGTTCGTCTGATCGGGCCGTGCTCGTCGGGCGCGAAGTGGGCAGGTCGGCGCTTCCCGCCGCTTCGCGTCGACCGTACGATCGCGCCGCCGATGACCACCCCTCGCCTCGATGACCTGCCGGTTCGGCCGCGCAAGCAGCGCCTCCGCCGGCGGCTGAAGGAGGTGCCCGTGCTCCCGAGCATGGTGACCCTCGCCAACCTGTTCTTCGGCTTCCTGGCGATGGCGAAGGTCGCAGACGCGCTGCGGATGACCGCGCCCGGCGCCAGCTTCGCCGCGGTGCTGCCGTTCTTCGAGACGGCCGCCGTGCTGGTCTTCGTCGCGATGGTCTGCGACGCGCTCGACGGTCGCGTCGCGCGGATGACCGGCCAGACCTCGAACTTCGGGGCGCAGCTCGACAGCCTCGCCGACATGGTGACGTTCGGGCTCGTGCCGGCGTTCATCGCCAAGGTGCTGGTCGACTGGCACGCGCAGGCCGACGCGAACATGCTGCTGCCGGTCGGGCCCAAGCTGTTCTACGCCGCCGCGGCGGTCTACGTGCTCGGCGCGGCCATGCGGCTCGCGCGCTTCAACGTCGAGACCGGCGCCGACGAAGAGGACCACCGTGAGTTCAAGGGGCTGCCGTCGCCGGCGGCGGCGGCCGTCGTCTGCGCGTTGATCGCCATGTTCTGCACGCGCGGCAGCGAGTCCGCCGAGCTCGGGCACTGGCTGCTCGCGCCCGCGCACTACGACCGGATCGTCCAGGCGATGCCGATCGTGCTCGTGTCGCTGGGCCTCTTGATGATCTCTCGCGTGCCCTACCCGCACGCGGTGTTCGCGTTGGCGAAGGGGCGGCGGAGCATGCCGTTCTTGGTCGCCGCGGTGCTGATCGTCGCGGTCGCTGCGATCGAGTGGCAGCTCGCGCTGGTCACGCTGACGCTCGGTTACGTCACGTGGGGGGTGCTGCTGGGCCTCGCGCGGCTGCTGTTCCGCCGCGGCGGCGGCCCGGACGACGACGTCGAGGTCGATGCCGATCGGGCGGCGCCCGCGCGTCCTACCCCGTCCCGCAACTGACGTGGAGCTCGTCTATGTCGCCCTCGGCAGCAACGTCGGGGACCGTCAAGCGCACCTGAAGCGCGCGCTCGACGGGCTGCGCGCGACCCCGGGCGTCGAGGTCCTTCGGGCCTCGAGCTGGATCGAGACCGAGTTCGTCGGCGACGGCCCGGCGCAGGGCCGCTTCCTCAACGGCGTCGCCGAGCTCGCGACGAGCCTCTCGCCGGCTGCGCTGCACGGCGTGCTGCAGGCGCTGGAGATCGCGGCCGGCCGGCCCGCCGATCACCTGCAGAACCACCCGCGCGAGCTCGACCTCGACGTGATCTTCTTCGGGGAGCGCCGGGTGGACACCCGTGACCTCGTCGTCCCGCACCCTCGCTGGCGCGAGCGCGCGTTCGTGACGGCGCCGCTCGAGGAGCTGGGCCTCGACCTCTCCAGCAGACCGCCAGGGCGAGAGGTCGAGCTGCTCGAAGCGGGCCACCAGCTCTCGGCCCGGGTCACCGATTGGACTCAGGGCGGCTGCGTCGTCGGCCTCGTGCCGACGATGGGCAGCCTCCACGCGGGTCACGCCAGCCTGATCGAGCGCGCGCGCCGCGAGTGTGACCGCGTCCTCGCGACCGTGTTCGTGAACCCGCTGCAGTTCGGGGAAGGTGAAGACCTCGCCGCGTATCCGCGCGACCTCGACGGGGACCTGCGGATCTGCGGCCGCGCCGGCGCGGACGCGGTCTTCGCGCCGGCGGCGACGTCGATGTACGGTGAGGGCTTCTGCAGCGCGGTCGGGGTCGGGCGCGAAGCCGTCGGGATGGAGGGCGAGCAGCGCGAAGGTCACTTCGGCGGCGTCGCGACGGTCGTAGCTCGGCTGTTCGCGATGGCGAGACCGCAGCGCGCCTACTTCGGCGAGAAGGACGCGCAGCAGATCGCGGTCGTCCGCCGCATGACGCGCGACCTCGGCTTCCCGGTGGCGGTCGTAGCGTGTCCCATCGTGCGGGAGCCTGACGGCCTCGCCATGTCCAGCCGCAACGTCTACCTCGGACCGGAGGATCGCCGCGCGGCGACGGTGCTCGTGCGCGCGCTGCGCAGCGCGCGGGAGCAGTTCGGCCGCGGCCTGAGGGACCGTGACCAGCTGATCGCGCACGCGCGAGCGGTGCTCGCGTCCGAGCCGCGCTGTCACGTCGACTATGTCGAGCTGCGGCGCGAAGGGGACTTGTCCCCGACGGCGCCGGGAGACGTCGACGGCGGCAGGCTGCTGGTCGCCGGGAGGTTCTTCGACGGCGCGGTGCCCGTCCGGCTGCTCGACAACCTCACCCTGACCGGCGAGGACGGCGAATGAGCGCCGCCCCGCGTGCGCTCTGGACCCGGGCGCGCGCCAAGCTGAACCTGGGCCTGCGCGTAGTCGGGCGGCGCCCCGACGGCTACCACCTGCTCGACACGGTCTTCCACGAGCTCGACCTCCACGACGACGTCGCGGTGTCCAGGGTCGCATCGGGCGTCCGCGTCGAGGTGACGGCGGACGAGGAGCGCCTGCTCGTCCCGGCTGGCGAAGGCAACCTCGTGGTCCAGGCGCTGCGCCGCCTGCTCACTTCGGTCGGCGGAGACCAGGGCTTTCATGTCTGCCTTCACAAGCGCATCCCGAACGGCGGGGGACTCGGAGGCGGCAGCAGCGACGCGGCGGCGGCGCTGCGGATCGGCAACGAGCTCTTGGGGCGCCCACGGAGCGAGCGCGAGCTGGCGGAGCTCGCGGTCGGCCTCGGCGCCGACGTGCCCTTCTTCCTCCAGGGGGGCACGCGACGCGGCCTCGGCGTCGGCGACGAGCTGACCGTCGCTGCGCCGGTTCGGTGTTCCTTCGTGTTGCTCCTGCCGCCGTACGGCTGCGAGACCGCTCGCGTCTACAAACTGCACGCTGCGCTTGCGGAGGTCGAGAAGGTCGATACTGTCCAAGGTAACTGCGTCGACCCCGGCGCGGTCCCCGAGATGATTCGAGGCCTTTGCAACGACCTGGAGTCGGCCGCCGAGCAGCTGGTGCCGGCGCTGGGGGAGCTTCGCCGCGGCGTGGGCGCGACCGGCTATCCGCACGTCCGGATGTCAGGGAGCGGGTCGACGCTGTTCGTCGGTTGGTCCGACGAAGCTGCGGCGCGGCGCTGCGCCGAGAACCTGAAGCGCTATCTCCAGGACGGCGCGCATGGGTCGGTCGAGGTGCTCGTTACCCAGAGCGCGCGCCGTGAAGCGACGGCGGGAGACGCCGCCGGCAGCCCGGCGGTCGATCCGCTGTTCGCCGAGCTGCCGGCGCACCTGCGCGCTCGCCCCGCGCCTTGATGCAAGGGGCGCCTGACCAACCGGCGCCTGACCAACCGGCGCCCGCCGCGGGCGCCTCCAACCCCAATCCCTCCATGTCCGAAGCCACGAACCCTGAGCCGCGCGAGCCGGCGCGAAACTTCGAGGTCACCGAGGTGCGGGTCAAGCTGTCCGCGGACCCGCGCAACAAGCTGAAGGCCTACTGCAGCGTGACCATCGACGACGCGTTCGTCGTGCGCGACCTCAAGATCATCGAAGGCAGCCGCGGCCCGTTCGTCGCGATGCCCTCGCGCAAGCTCTCGGACCACTGCGGCCGCTGCCACCACAAGAACCACCTGCGGGCGTCCTACTGCAACCACTGCGGGGCGCGCCTCGACCCGGAGCGGGCGCCGCGGGACGAACGCGGCCGCGCGCGCCTTCACGCCGACCTCGCACACCCGATCAACAGCGCCACGCGGATCGAGATGCACAAGGCCGTGGTGCGCGCCTACGCCGAAGAGGTCGAGGCAGCCAACGCGGCGGGGGCCGACTACCGACCCAAGTCGTTCGAGGACTTCGACCACCTCAGCGAGGTGGTCGACG
>CAZTQF010000284.1:0-4657 GCA_964615255.1 uncultured candidatus Brocadiaceae bacterium
TCGACAGCACCCGCTCGACCTCGCCGCCGAAGTCGGCGTGCCCGGGCGTGTCGATGATGTTGATCCGCGTGCCCTGGTAGCTGACGACGGTGTTCTTGGCCAGGATCGTGATGCCGCGCTCCCGCTCGAGCTCGTTGCTGTCCATCACGCACTCCGAGACGGCCTCGTTGTCGCGGAAGGTGCCGGTCTGGCGCAGCAGCCCGTCGACGAGGGTGGTCTTGCCGTGGTCGACGTGAGCGATGATGGCGACGTTGCGGATGTCTTGGGCCATGGAGCGGCGTGCGGGTGCGGTTCGGCCGACAAAGTCGGCGAAGGATTGTCGCGATTGCTCCGCAGCGGTCAACTGGCCCGACCGAGCCCGAGCGTGAAGTTCTCCGAGGACCCAGCGAGCCCCGCGCCGCCGCGCAGAGGGCGACGGCGGCTCGCGCTGGCCGCGGTCGGCCTCGTCGTGGCGTGCGTCGCGCTCGCCGATCGTCACGTCGTGACGGCAGCCGCGCCGCGGCTGACCGACCTCCAAGGCGCGCCGGACGCGATGTGCATCCTGGTGCCCGGCGCCAAGGTCCATGACGACGGCACCCCGTGCTCGATGCTCGTCGACCGGCTCGCGGCCGCGGCGGCGCTGTTCGATGCCGGCCGTGCGCCGCTCGTCGTGGTGAGCGGCCAGGGCGGGGGGGCGCCGGGCGAAGACGAGGTGGGGGCGATGCGGCGCTGGCTGATCGCGCGCGGCGTGCCGGCCGACCGCATCGTCGACGACCCAGGCGGACTGCGCACGCTGGACTCGATGCGCAACTGCCGCGACGTGCTCGGGATGTCGTCTGCGATCGCGGTCAGCAACGACTTCCACGTGCCGCGGATGGTCTTTCTCGGCGAGCGGCTCGGCCTCGAGGTCCACGGAGTCGCTGCGCCGGCGCTCGTCGCCTATCCGCGGTCGGTCCGCTGGCGCAACCTCGGCCGCGAGGTGCTCGCCCGCGTCCGGGCCTGCGTGGACGTCTACCTCTGATCGCTACGGGACGAGCATGCCGAGCGCCCGCAGCTCTTGGCTGAGCCGGAGCAGCGGCAGGCCGACGATCGCGCTGTGGTCGTCGCTCTCGACCCGGTCGAAGAGCGAGACGCCGAGCGCCTCGATCTTGTAGCTGCCGGCGCAGTCGAGCGGCCGCTCCGCTGCGACGTAGCGCGCGATCTCCGCTTCGCTCAGCGCGCGCATGCTCAGGGTCGTGACGTCCGTGAAGCCCAGGGTGCCGCCCGGGTGCGCGATCGCGACCGCGGTGACGAGCTGGTGCCGCTTGCCGCGCAAGGCCGCGAGCTGCGCGCGCGCGTTGGCCTCGGTCCCCGGCTTGTCGAGCACGCGGCCGTCCAGCACGCCGGCCTGGTCGCTGCCGATCACGATCGCGTCGGGGCGTCGCGCCTGCACCGCGTGCGCCTTCTGGCGCGCGAGCTCCTCGACGACGGCGCGCGGGTCGCCGCCGCGCTGCTTGACGGCGTCCTCGTCGACGCCGGGCGCGACCGCTTCGAACGGCAGCCGCAGGCGCTCGAGCAGCGCGCGGCGGTAGGGCGAAGTGCTGGCGAGGACGAGCGGCGGCATGGCCCAGGCGTAGCAGCAGGCGCGGGTCGGAGGCAAGCCGCGCGGATTGCTGTCAATATGGCTGACGGCACCGCCGGTGGTGGCGCTCCTGGCGGGCAAGATCGGCGGCTGTGCCTGCGCCGATCACGTGAAAGTGCCGCCGGGTGGGCCTACACCTACCCCCATGAAGACCGGATCGTTGCTCGCTGGCTGCCTGCCGGCGCTCCTGCTGTTCGCCTGTGGCGGGGACGCCAAGCCTGCCGCTGGCTCCGCGGCCCCTGCCCAGACCGCGAAGTCGGACCCGGCCGCTGCGCCCGCGGCGGCCCCCAAGCAGCAGGACCCCAAGCCCGCCAAGCCGCAGAAGCGGCGCGTGCGCAGGCCGCGGATCAACACCCAGCTGGTCAAGACGCTGTTCGGCAACGACCCGGCGTCGGCCGCGGCGGAGGTGGCGGCGACGCCGGCGCTGGTGGCGCTGGGCAAGGCGCTCTACGAGAGCACGGCGGCGTCGGCTTCGGGCGAGGCGAGCTGCGCGACGTGCCACCCGCTGTCGGCCTACGGCGTCGACGGCAAGGAGGCGTCAGTCGGCGACCGCAACGCGCCGTCGACCTACAACGCCGCGCGCCACTTCCGGCAGTTCTGGGACGGCCGCGGCGACTCCGTCGAGGCGGTCGCGGTCGCGTCGATCGGCGGCGCGGACGCGCACAACCTCGGAGACGCGGCCGCAGTGGTCGCCAAGATGAAGGGCGACGAGGCGCTGGGCGCGGCCTTTCGGGCTGCCTTCCCCGACGCCGCGGACGCGGTCACGGAGGCCCACTACGGCGCCGCGCTGGGCGCGTTCCTGCGCACGCTCGCGACGACGTCGAAGTGGGACGCCTACCTCGACGGCGACAAGAAGGCGATGAGCAACGAGGAGCTCGTGGGCCTCAAGACGTTCATGGACGTCGGCTGCACGCAGTGCCACATGACGCGCCTGCTCGGCGGCCACACCTACCAGAAGCTCGGCGTGCTCAAGCCCTACAGCGGCAAGGACACCGGCCGGATGCAGGTCACGGGCCAGGAGAGCGACAAGTACCTGTTCAAGGTGCCGAGCCTCGTCAACGCCGAGAAGACGGCGCCTTACTACCACGACGGGTCGATCGCGACGCTCGAGGACGCCGTCATGGACATGGCCAGCAACCAGCTCAACAAGAAGCTGAAGGCCGAGCAAGTCGAGGCGATCGTCACCTTCCTCAAGGCGACGACGGGGGCGCTGCCCGCGAAGTAGCGCGCGGCCTCAGCGCGCGCGGGCCGGCGCCGTCATGCGGGCGTAGTGGCCGCCGAGCGCGCAGAGCTCCTCGTGGGTGCCGCGCTCGGTGATCCGGCCGGCCTCGAGGACCAGGATCTGGTCGGCGCCGCGCACCGTCGAGAGCCGGTGCGCCACGACCAGCGCGGTGCGGTCGCGCAGCGTCGCCGCGAGCGCGCGCTGCAGCCGCGCTTCGGCCTCGCTGTCGATGCTCGCGGTCGCCTCGTCGAGGACGAGCAGGTCCGGCTCGCGCACGAGCGCGCGCGCGAACGCGAGCAGCTGGCGCTCGCCCTGCGAGATCGTCGCGCCGCGCTCCGCGACCTCGGCGCGGATCCCGTCCGGCAGCGCGCGCACGAACTCCGCGGCGCCGACCGTCTCGAGCGCTTGCCAGACCTTGGACTCGGGGATCGACCGATCGAACAAGCGCACGTTCTCGAGCACCGATCCGGTGAACAAGAACAGGTCCTGGGCGACGTAGGCGACGCGGCGGCGCAGCTGGGGCAGGTCGAGCGCGCGCACGTCGACCCCGTCGACCGTCACGCCGCCGCTGCCGACCTCCCGGAGCCGGGCGACGAGCGACAGCAGCGTGGTCTTGCCCGCGCCGGTCGGGCCGACGATCGCGACGGTCGCGCCGGGGCGCGCCGTGAACGAGACCCCGTCGAGCACCGGCGGGCCCTCGCCGTAGGCGAAGGACACGTCCTCGAAGCGGACCTCGGCGTGGCCGCGGCGGGGGCTGGGCGCGGGCTCCTGGCCGCGCGGCAGCGCCGGCGGAAACGGCGGCTCCGCCAGCAGCTGGAAGATCCGCTCGCAGCTGGCGAACGCGGCCTGGAGCACGTTGTAGACCTCGCCGAGCGCGCGGATCGGGCCCGACAGCATCGTGAAGTAGAGCCAGAACTGGATGAACTGACCCGGCTGCAGCTCGCCGCCCAGCACGGCCTGGCCGCCGAACCACAGCAGGCCGATGCTGGTCGCGCGGAGCGCGAAGTCGACCAGCGAGAAGAACGTCGAGAAGTGCAGGACCGTGGCGCGCCACGCCGCGGTCGTCTCGGCGTTCCGCTCCGCGTAGCGCGCGCCGATGGCCTGCTCGCGGCCATAGGCCCGCGTCGTCTGGGCGCCGCCGAGCAGCTCGGTCGCGAACGCGTTCTGCAGCGCGAGCCGCGTGCGCACCGCCCGGTAGGCGAGCTGCGCCTTGCGCCGGAAGACCACGCTCAGGAGCACCAGCGCCGGCGTGGTGGCGAGCGTGAACAGCGCGAGGCCCGGCTCGAGGAGGAACAGCGCCGCGACGATGCCGACCAGCTTGAGCAGGTCGAAGAACGTCTGCAGGACGCCGGTCGTGATCAGCTCGTTGAGGTTCTCGACGTCGCTGGTGACCCGCGTCGTCAGCTTGCCGGCGGGGTTGCGCTCGTGGAAGTTCAGGCCGAGCGACAGCACGTGCGCGAACACCCGCCGCCGCACGTCGCGGACCACGCGCTGCCCGTTCCAGGCGGTCAGCAGGCCGTAGACGTAGCCCAGCAGCGCGCCGGCTGCGGTCACGCCGAGGAACCCGGCCCCGTACATCCAGAGCGCGCTCAGCCGGGCGCTCTCGGACGCGCCGGCGTCGCGCATCGGGCCGTCCACCGCGAGCCGGACCAGCCACGGACCGAGCAGCTCGAGGCCCATCGAGCACGCGAGCAGGACCATGCACGCCAGCAAGCCCCGGCGGTACGGGCGGACGAACGGCCAGAGGTCGCGGAGGAACCCCCTGCGGAACCGGCCCTCGGGCGCGTCGTCGTCGTAGGCGCTGTTCATCGCGGCTCCGCTCCGCCGTCGCCGCT
>CAZTQF010000285.1:0-4655 GCA_964615255.1 uncultured candidatus Brocadiaceae bacterium
ATGGCGGCGCTGCTGCTGCAGGTCTACGAACCGACCGCGCCGCCTACGCCGGCGTTGGCGGGTTTTCAGCTAGGGCAGGTCGACGTCGCGGTCTACGTCTCGGCGCTCCAGGCGAGCGGCTTGACCGTGGACCTCGCCGTGCCGTTCGGCGTCGGCGGCGGCGTGCTGCGGGCGCAGGGCGCGGTGCTTGCGCCGAGCGCGCAGAACGGCGTCTACGCCACGACGCAGGCGCACGACGTGTTCCTGCGCTGAGCCCCCCGGCTGCTAGGATCGGCCGGATGCTGTCCTTCGAGCAGATGATCCAGGCGGTCGACTCGCACACCGCGGGCGAGCCGACCCGCGTCGTGACCGGCGGCCTGCCGCAGATCCGCGGCGCGACCATGGCGGAGAAGCGCGACGCCCTGCAGCGCGACCATGACCACATCCGGCGCGCGCTGGTGCTGGAGCCGCGCGGCCACGACGCGGTGATCGTCGCGTATCTGCTGCCGCCGACCCGCGAGGACGCCGACCTCGGCGTCGTCTTCGTCAACGACGCCGGCTACCTCGGCATGTGCGGCCACGGCTCCATCGGGCTCGCGACGACGGCGGTCGCGATGGGCATGGTCCCTGCGGTCGAGCCCTTCACCACGATCAAGCTGGACACCACGGTCGGCCTGGTCGAGTGCAAGGTGAAGGTCGAGGGTGGCAGGCCCAAGAGCGTGACGATCACCAACGTCCCGTCCTTTCTCTACCAGCAGCGGGTGCGCGTTCCGGTGCACGGCTTCGGCGACGTCGCGGTCGACATCGCCTACGGCGGCAACTGGTTCGGGTTCGTCGAGGCGGACCAGCTCGGCCTGATGGTCGAGAAGACGCACCTGCCGGTGCTGATGCAGGCGGCGACCGCGATCCGCGAGGCGCTGGTGCGGGAGGGCGTCCGCTGTGTGCACCCCGACATCGGCACCGAGGACATCGTCGACCACATCAAGCTGTTCGCGCCCCTGGACGGCGACCGGCCAGGCGCGCGCGCGTTGACGCTGTGCCCGGGGACCGCCTACGACCGCTCCCCGTGCGGGACCGGCACGTCGGCCAAGCTCGCGGTCGTGCACGCCAAGGGTGAGCTCGGCGTCGACGAGTGGTTCGACAGCGACAGCGTGCTCGGCACGCGCTTCGAGGCGCGCGTGCTCGGCACCACCAAGGTCGGCGAGTTCGACGCGGTGATCCCGGAGATCACCGGCTCGGCGTGGATCACGAGCATCGCGACCCACGTGATCGACCCGGACGACCCGTGCCGCTACGGGATCTGAGCCGCGCGGCGGCCGCTACTTCGCGAGGTTCTCGTAGAGCCAGGTGAAGGACACGCGCTGGGCTCGCGGCCGCAGCTTGTCGAGCTCGGCCCGCACCGGCGCCATCTCGGACGTCAGCGCGCTGAGCTGCGGTCGGAGCTTGTCGTAGGCCTCCGAGAACGCCTTCATCGCGGCCTCGCCTTCGAGGCCGTCGCGCGCCTTGGCGGCTTGCGCCGAGAGCGCGGAGTAGGCGGCCTGCAGCTCCTCCAGCTTCGCCGCGAGCGCGTCGGCGCGGGCGACGCCCGCGTCGTCCAACGCCGGCGCCGCAGGCGTCCACATCGAGTAGCCCCCGACGATCAGGTCGAGGTCGCCGTCTCCGTCGAAGTCGACCGGGTCGGGGTGCAGGCCGACGTCGGGGCGCTGGGGCGCGCCCACGGCACCTTTGGCGCTCGGCGCGACCAGGACGTTCATCGGGCCGAACGTGGACTCCCCCGAGCGGCTCTGGTTGAGGCAGACGGCGACGCCGCCGCCGGTGTCCTGTCCGTAGGGGTCGCCCATGCTGCTGAGCATGAGGTCGAGGACGCCGTCGCGGTCCCAGTCGACGGCCCGGATGGTCGCGACGGTGCCGGGGACGTGCATCGGCGCGCCTTGGACCATCACGAACTCGTTCCGTGTCGCGAACTTCGGGGCCCGGTTCGTGCCCTCGTTGCGGCGCAGGTAGACGTAGCCGCCCGTGTGGTCGCCCAGCACGAGGTCGTAGTCACCGTCGCGGTCGTAGTCGAACGCGATCGCCGAGGTCAGGTGGCCATCTTCGGGGACGCCGCCGTCCGGATTGCACCGGTCGGTGCGGTCCCACTTGCTCTCCGCGAAGTTCCACCAGGCGTTGAGCACGATGCGCTCGCCGTCCTTGTCGAGGATGCCGACCGGCTGCAGGTACCCCTCACGCTCGTTGTCCCAGTAGCTGACGTGCGGGGAGCCGTCGAAGATGCCGCAGACGATGTCGTCGTCGCCGTCGCCGTCGAAGTCCACGAACTGTGGACTCATGCCGATGCATCACCAGTTGCCGAAGTCGAGGATCTTGCCGTCGACGTCCTTGACCTTCTGCTCGGCGGCGAACGTGCCGTCGGGGCGCTGTGCGGCGACCGTCAGGTGGCCGCGGAGGTCGCCGATGACGACGTCGGGTCGACCGTCGCGCACCAGGTCGTAAGACACGGGCGACGGGTAGAGCCTGCCCTTGCCCGCGACCTTGTCGTCGGCGTAGAGCATCACGGGGGAGGCGAAGCGCGCGTCCTGGGCGGCTGCGGCGGAGAGCAGGGTCGCGCCGGCGAGGAGCGTGAGGAGGGGGCGTCGGTTCATGGGCACGTCGCTTGTGCGGGGGCTCGCAGGATAGCACCGTCGGCGGCAGCCGGTATCCTCGGCGTCATGCGGTGGACCTGGGCATGCGCGGCGGCGTTTCTGTGGGCGGGCTGTGTCAGCTTCCATCCACGCGGGCAAGGCGGGTCGGGCGGCGCCGCGGCTCCGAGCGTCGCGGCCCCCTCCCCGCCGCGGGGCGAGGTCCAGCGCTCGGTCTGGGAGACCATTGGCCGGAGCCACGAAGGACGGCCGCTGCGCATCCGCCGGGTCGGCCGAGGGCCGCGGCGGGTGATCTGGATCGGCGGGATCCACGGCAACGAGCGCGAGGGCGCGGTGTCGACCGCCGCGTTGCCCGCGGCGCTGGGGGCCGTCGCGGGCGCCCTCGACGAGGTGACGCTGACGATCCTCGAGGACGTCAACCCCGACGGCACCGCCGCCGGCACGCGCGGCAACGCCCGCGGCGTCGACCTCAACCGGAACTACCCCGCAGAGAACTTCCTGCCGGGTGAGCGCTACGGACAGCGCCCGCTCGACCAGCCGGAGGCCAAAGCGCTCTACGAGCTGGTGCGGGCCGAGCGCCCGCACCTCGTCATCGTCGCGCACAGCTGGCGCAACGACCACTTCATCAACTTCGACGGCCCCGCGGTCCGCTACGCCGAGCTGTTCTCGCGGCGGTCCGGCTATCGGGTCAAGCCCTCGGACCGGATCCACCCGACGCCGGGCTCGCTGGGGTCGTGGATCGGCCGCAAGCTGCAGGTCCCGATCCTGACGCTCGAGCACGAGCGTGGCGCGGACCCGGACCGGTGCTGGCAGGACACCCGCGCGGCGATCCTGGCCGTGATCCTCTCCGCCTGACCGCGCCCCGCGCGGCCTGGCGCTAGCCGCCGCGCGTGTGCATCTCGCGGTGCGGCTGCGTGCGCAGCTCCGAGGCGTCGGCCAGCGCGCCGCGATCGGGGAGGCCTGCGCGGACCTCGGCGCCCCGATCCTCGCGGTCGGACCATCCCGCGCGCAGCGCGTCCCGCAGCTCCTCGTCGCTCGCGCCGCCCCGCAGCAGCGCGCGCAGGTCGCGGCCGTCTTTCGCGTAGAGGCACGTGAACCAGACGCCGTCCGCCGTCAGGCGGGCGCGGTCGCAGGTCGCGCAGAACGGGTTGGTGACGGAGCTGATGACGCCGAACGTCGTGCCGTCGGGCAGCAGGAAGCGCTCGGCGGGCGCGCTGTCGCTGCGCGGGACCGCGCGGACCTCGCCGAAGTGGTCGCGGATCCGCTCGAGGATGCGCGCGCGCGGGACGACCCGGTCCATGCGCCAGCGGGTCGCGCCGCCGACGTCCATATACTCGATGAAGCGCACCTCGGCGCCGACCGAGCGTCCGTACTCGACCAGGGCCGGCAGCTCGCGTTCGTTGACGCCGGCGATCGCGACGGTGTCGATCTTGGTGCCCGTGAAGCCCGCCGCCCGCGCTGCGTCGATGCCGTTCAGCACCCGAGCCAGGTCGTCCCGCCGCGTCAGCATCGAGAAGGTCTCGGGTTCGAGCGAGTCGAGGCTGACCGTCAGCCGGCCGAGCCCGGCGCGCTTGAGCGACGCGGCGTGGTCGGCGAGCAGGACGCCGTTGGTGGTCATCGCGAGGTCCTGCAGCGGTCGCGCGGCCAGCATCTCAATCAGCTTCGGCAGCTCCTGGCGGAGCAGCGGCTCGCCGCCCGTGATCCGGACCTTGTCTACGCCCAGCTCCACGAAGCGGTCGACGAGCCGCGCGGTCTCTTCGAACGACAGCACGTCGGCCTTGGGCAGCCACGTGTAGCGCTCCTCGGGCATGCAGTAGCTGCAGCGCAGGTTGCACCGGTCGGTCACCGACAGGCGCAGGTTGCGCAGCGGGCGTGCTCTTCGATCCAGCGGTCCGGCCATCGGGGGCGAGGAGGATAGCAGGTCGTCGCGCGCAGGGAACGCGCGCCCGGCGCCATCCTCACCCCGGGAGCCGCGCGGCGCGCCGCCGCAGCTCCGCGATCTTCTTGCGTGAGGCGGGCCTGCCCGACTCCGGGTCGATC
>CAZTQF010000286.1:0-4647 GCA_964615255.1 uncultured candidatus Brocadiaceae bacterium
AGCCGGCGTCCTCGTCGACCGACACCAGCTCCTTGGCCTGCCAGTCGCCCGACGTCAGCCGCCCCTGCGGCTCACCGGTCCGCCCGAAGCGGTAGACGTGCTTGTAGCCGTCGCGCTCGCTGAGCCAGAGAAACGACGCGCCGTCTTCGATCCACACGGGCTCCGGCCCCGCCTCGACCCAGCAGTCGCTGGTCTCGCGCCAGACCAGGCGCGACTTGCCCGACGCGACGTCGCCCGCGCGCATGTCGAGCCACGTCTGCTCGCGGTTCTGCACCTGGAAGAACACCTCCTTGGAGTCGGGCGTCCAGGTGACGCGCACGACGAGGCGGTCGTCAGCTGGGTAGTCCGAAACGTCGAACCACTTGGCCTCACCGCTCGCGACCTCGATGGCGCCGATGTCGACGATCGGGTTCGGCTCGCCGACCTTGGGGTAGTTGGTCCGCTCGACCTCGGGCCGCGCCGGCACGTCGCTGACCAGCACGAACTCCTCGACCGGCGACTCGTCGAGCTTGAGCAGCGCGATCCGGCTGCTGTCCGGCGACCACCAGTAGCCCTGGAAGTTGCCGCGGCCGTAGAGCTCTTCCTGGTAGACCCAGTCCAGCCTGCCGAAGAACAGGTCGCTGTGCCCCTCGGTCGTCAGCGCGCACATCGCCGCCCGCGGCGGGCACGACGTGCAGGTTGTAGCTCGCGATGAACGCGACCGTCTCGCCGTCGGGCGAGAATCGCACGCCGACCTCCTCGACGTCCGGCGTGTCCGTCAGGCGCACCGCGCGACCGTCCAGGCCCGCGGCGAACAGGTCGTTGCCGACGTTGACCACGAAGCGGGTGTGGTCCTCGGACCAGGTCCAGCTCGACGCGCCCTCGATGGCAGCCACCGCGTCGCCGGCCTTCAGGCTGCGCACGAGCGCCGCCTTGTCGACATACTCTCGCCGTTCGCCGGTGCGCGCGACCACCTTGGACCAGGTCGACGGCCCGCGCGGCTGCTTGCCCGCGTCGAAGACCAGGTAGTGGTCGCCGTCGAGCCACGCGAGCGGCTCCTCGGCGCCCATCGTCATCAGGAACGGCAGCCGGAACATGTCGATCGGCTGCAGCGCCTGCTGGGCCGACGCGAGCGACGCCGTTGAGAGCACGGCCAGTGCAGGGAGTGCGCGAATCATCGCGGGCATCCTAGCCCCCGCGCAGCGCAGGGCACCAGCGCTGGGCTCGTGCGCGGCGCGCCTCAGCCTTCGGCCTTCGGGTCGCGCTCCATCAGCGCGCGCACCGCGTCTTCGGGCGGCAGGTCCTCGTACAGCACCCGCGCCACGGCCGACGCGATCGGCATCTCGACGCCGCGCTCCTTGCTGGCCGCGCCGACGACCTCGGCGGTCCAGACGCCTTCGGCGACCTTGGGCGACGACGCCAGCGCCTGCTGCAGCGTCTCGCCGCGCCCGATCCGCTCGCCGAACGCGCGGTTGCGCCCGTGCCGGCTGAACGCGGTGACCGCCAGGTCGCCGACGCCGGCGAGGCCGAAGAACGTCTGCGGGTCGGCGCCGCACGCGAGCCCGTAGCGCTGCATCTCCACGATGCCGCGGGAGAGGATCGCCGCCTTGGCGTTGTCGCCGTAGCCGAGGCCGTCGGCGATCCCTGCGGCGAGCGCCATGACGTTCTTGAGCGCCCCGCAGAGCTCGACGCCGAGCAGGTCGCCGTTTCGGTAGACGCGG
Organism: uncultured candidatus Brocadiaceae bacterium; assembly: GCA_964615255.1. GTDB lineage: Bacteria > Planctomycetota > UBA1135 > UBA1135 > UBA2386. The sequence goes on from CAZTQF010000286.1 coordinate 1,701, forward strand.
AACCGCTCGGTCTGCAGCGCGGCCTGCAGGTCACGGAGCCGCTGCTCGCCGTCGCCGGCGACGACGACCGTCGTCGGCTGGCCGTGCGCGATCTCCTCGGCGTGGCTCGGACCGCTCAGCACGAACACGCGGTCGGGCGCGCCGAGCACGTCGCTGAGGATCTCCGAGGGCCGCTTGCCGGTCGACTGCTCGAGCCCCTTGGCGAGCGAGACGACGGCCGCGGCGGCGGCGAGCCGGTCGGCCATACCCGAGAGGACCGCGCGGACGTGCTGCGTGGGCACGGCCACCAGCACGACCTCGGCCGCGCCGACCGCGGCGTCCGCGTCGGCGGTGACCTCGATCGCCGCCGGGAGCTCGACCCCGGAGAGGTAGCGAGGGTTGCGGCGCGTCGCCGCGATCGACGCCGTGTAGTCCGCGTCGTGCCCCCACAAGGAGACCGAGTGGCCGGCGCGCTCCAGCGTCAGCGCCATCGCCGTGCCGAAGCCGCCGTTGCCCAGGACCGCGATCCTCATGTCTCTCTCCTCCCCACGAACTCGCGGAGGTTGCGCCGGTGCGTCCAGAACAGGAACCCCGCGAGCGCGGACGTGAAGACGGTCAGCGGCAGCCGGTCGCCGAACGCCTCCGGGACGTCGAGCAGCACGGCGGACGCCGCCAGCGCGACGCCGAGCGCGAGGCTGCCGAAGAACACCTGGCCGGTCGCGAACCGCGCCGCGAAGAACACCGCGAGCGCGATCGCCGTGACCCGCCAGTCCAGCACCAGCAGCGCGCCGGTCGCCGTCGCGACGCCCTTGCCGCCGCGGCCGCCGAGCAGCGGCGTGAAGCAGTGGCCGAGCACGCCGCCGGCGCCGCAGATCACGGCGGCCAGCAGCCCTGTGACCAGCCCCATCCAGGCCGCCAGCGCGCCTTTGCCCGCGTCGAGCACGTAGACCGCGAGGAAGGCGCCGAGCCGGGCGCCTTTGCCTTCGAAGGCGCGGCTCGCGTTGGTCGCGCCGACGTTGCCGCTGCCGATCGTCCGGATGTCGACGCCTTTGCAGACGCGCACGACCACCCACGCGAACGGGATGGCGCCCAGGAAGAACGCGGCCAGCGCCCGCAGCTCGATCTGATACAGGTCGAGGAACAGCAGCATCGGCCGGGCAGGCTAAGCGATCGCCGCGGTCGCGCGCCAAGGTCTCGTCTGATCCTCTGCGCCGCGCTAGCTTGCTGCCCCTCGTGGCTTCGCGCATCGGCATCGACACTGGCGGCACGTTCACCGACGTGGTCCGCGTCCGGCGGGGCGAGGCGCAGGTGCACAAGCTCCGGTCGACGCCGGCAGACCCGTCCGCGGCCGTGCTCGACGGGCTGGCGGCGGTGCGGACTCACGCCGACGAAGAGGTCGACCTCGTGCACGGCACCACGGTCGGCCTGAACGCCGTCCTCACGGGCGCGCTCGCGCGCACCGTCTTCGTCACCAACGCGGGCTTCGAGGACCTGATCGAGGTCGGCCGGCAAGAGCGCGTCGACCTCTACGCGCTCGATCCGAGCCGGCCGATCCCGCCGGTCCCCCGCAGGCTGCGCGTGGGCGTCGGCTGCCGCCGCGGCCCCCGCGGCGAGGAGGTCACGCCGCTGACCCGGACCGAGGTCTGTGCGACCGTCGCCGCCGTCCGCAGGCTGCGGCCGGAGGCCGTCGCGATCGGGTTGCTGCACGCGCCGGCGGACGCGGCCGACGAGCGGAGCCTGCGCGACGCAATCGCGGGCGCGATGCCCGAGGTGCCGATCACGTGCAGCGCGGAGCTGCTGGCGGCCTCGGGCGAGTACGAGCGCTTCTCGGCGACGATCCTCAACGCGGCGATCGCGCCCGTGGTCGGCCGCTACACCCAGCGGATCGCCGCGGCGATGGGGTCGGGGACGCTGCGCCTGCTGCGCTCGAGCCTCGGGATCCTGCCGCCGCGGGAGGCCGCGCGCTTTCCGGCGCGCGCGATGTTCTCCGGCCCCGCAGGCGGCGTGCTGGCGACGCGACAGCTGGCCGCGTCCATGGGACTGCGTCACGCCGCAGCATTCGACATGGGCGGCACCTCCGCGGACGTCTGCCTGGTCGAAGAGCGGCCTTCGCTGTCCGACGAAGGCGCGATCGCCGGGCTGCCGCTGCCGCTGCCGACCGTGCCGGTGCACACGGTCGCGGCCGGCGGCGGGAGCATCGCCTATGCCGACCCCGGCGGCGCGCTCCGCGTCGGCCCGCAGAGCGCGGGCGCCGAGCCGGGCCCGGCGTGCTACGGGCGCGGGACCGAGCCGACGGTCACGGACGCGCACGTCGCGCTCGGCCACCTCGGCGCGGAGACGCTGCTCGACGGCGCGTTCCCGGTCGACGTCGACGCAGCCGTGCAGGCCGTCGAGCGGCTCGGCAAGCGCCTCGGGCTGACGGCGCGCGAGGCCGCCGAGGGCGTGCTGACCGTCGCCGACGCGGCGATGGCGCGGGCCGTGATGGGGATCACGGCCGAGCGCGCCGTCGACCCCGCGAGCGTGCCGCTGGTCGCCTATGGCGGCGCGGGCGGTCTGCACGCGGCCTCGCTGATGCAGCGGCTCGGCATGCCCTCGGCGATCCTGCCGCCGCACCCCGGCGCCTTCTCGGCGCTCGGACTCGCGCTGGCAGGCGAGGCGGTCGAGGTCGCGGCGGCGGCGCACGAGCTCGTCGACGGCCGCTCGCTGCGCGCGATGCTGGCGCGCGGCGCAGACATGCTCGCCTCGGCGCGCGAGCAGGTCACCGGCAGCCGGGTGCGCGGCCGGGTCGAGGCCCTGGTGCGCTACCGCGGACAAGGAGCGAGCCTGTGCGTGCCGCTCACGGCGAAGCTGCCGACGGCGTTCGCGCGCGAACACGAGCGGCGCTTTGGCTTCGTGACCGACGCGCCGCTCGAGGTGGTGCAGCTCCGGGCGCGCTGCGAGGCGTCGTCCAAGCCCCTGCCGGGCGCAC
>CAZTQF010000287.1:0-4644 GCA_964615255.1 uncultured candidatus Brocadiaceae bacterium
GTGATGGACCGCATCTTGAAAGAGCCCGTCCGGGTCACGGACACGCCGCACGCCGAGGCCAGCGTGGTCTTCAGCGCCGACGGCGCGCGCCTGTTCTTCGTCAGCGATGTCGGCGGCGAGTTCGACATCTGGGAGGCGACGATCGATCGGGAAGACGGCATCTGGTGGCTCGCCGACATCTTCACGCTCCGCCAGATCACCGATGACCGGGCCGTGGAGGGCAACCTGCGCCGCAGCCCGAGCGGCGACTGGATCGCCTTCACCAAGCAGAGCGACATCTACGTGATGAAGGCCGACGGCAGCGATCCGCGGCGGATCGTGAGCGCCTGGTCGATGCCGCAGTTCGACTGGTCGCCGGACGGCCGCTGGTTGACCTACGCGACCCAGGACTCCGACTACAACTCCGACGTCTGGATCGTCGCGCTGGACGGCTCGCAGGCGCCGTTCAACCTCTCGCGCCACCCCGACGCTGACGGCAACCCGGCGTGGTCCGGCGACGGCAAACGGATCGCCTTCACGAGCCGCAGAGACGGCGACGAGACCGACGTCTACTACGTCAACCTGACGCCCGAGGTCGAAGAGCAGACCAGCCGGGACCGCACGATGGAGCAGGCGCTCGCCGCGATGAAGTCGCAGAAGGCAGGCGGCGGCAAGAAGCAGGACAAGGGGGACGACGCCGTCGATGACGCGACCCGCGTCGTCGTCGACCTCGACGGGATCGAGGACCGCGTGCACCGGATCACGATCCGCGACAGCCGCGAGTCCGGGCTGATCTGGTCCCCCGACGGCAAGACGCTGGCCTTCTCGGCGACGGTCTCGGCGCAGTCCGGCTTCTACGGGGTCACCTTCCCGAGCCCGGGCGCGCCGAAGAAGCTGGCCGACCGCGGGCTGTCGCGGGCCCGCTGGAACCGCGACGGCGACGAGCTCGTCGGGCTCAGCGGTGGCAAGCCTGCTGCGCTCAAGGGCGGCAGCAAGCTGTCGACCTTTGCCTTCACCGTGCGCCGGACGCGCGACTGGTCTGCGGTCCGGCAGGTCTCGTTCGATCAGGGGTGGCGGGCGATGCGAGATCGTTTCTACGACCCGGACATGAACAACCGGGATTGGGACGCGGTGCGCGCCAAGTACCGACCGGTCGCCGCGCAGTGTCTCGGCCAGCGCGAGTTCACCGACTTGATGAACATGATGCTCGGCGAGCTGAACGCGTCGCACATGGGACACCGCGGCGGCAGCGACGCGCTCCCGGCCGCCTCGAGTCGGAGCGCGTGGTCGCCGACCACCTTCCATCTTGGCCTGCGCTACCTGCAGGAGCGGCCGGCGAGCGGCGTCCGGGTCGAGAGCGTCATCCCGGGCAGCCCGTGCGATCAGGCGCGCAGCAAGGTCGTTGCGGGCGAGACGCTGCTCGCGATCGATGGCGTCCCGATCACCGCTAGCACCGACGTCGACGAGCTGCTGACGATGGACCAGGAGCGGGACGTGCGGCTCTCTGTGCTCGGCGCCGACGACGCCGAACGCGAGGTCGTCGTGCGCCCTGCCCGTTCGGTCTCGGGGCTGCTCTACGACGAGTTCGTCGAGGCGAACCGCAGGCAGGTCGAGGAGCTGTCCGACGGCAAGCTGGGCTACCTGCACATCCAGGGCATGAACATGCGGAGCTTCCGCCAGATGGAAGCCGACCTCTACCACGCCGGCGCGGGCAAGGACGGCCTGATCCTCGACGTGCGCTTCAACGGCGGCGGCAGCACGACCGACCACGTGATGACGGCGTTGACCCAGCCGGTGCACGCCATCACCAAGTCGCGGGGCAGCGGCGAAGGCTATCCGCAGGACCGGCGGGTCTACGCGTCGTGGACCAAGCCCATCGTGCTGATGTGCAACGAGCACTCGTTCAGCAACGCCGAGATCTTGAGCCACGCGGTCAAGCAGCTCGGCCGCGGCCGGCTGGTGGGCATGCGAACGGCCGGCGGCGTGATCTCTACGGGCTCGGTCGGCCTCCTCGACGGCAGCTCCGTGCGGATGCCGATGCGCGGCTGGTACTTGGTCAGCACCGGGGAAGACATGGAGCTCAATGGCTGCACTCCGGACATCGCGATGTGGAATGACCCGATGGGGCCGGACGCGCAGCTGGCGCTGGCGGTGCAGGCGCTGGCCGAGGACGTCGCCGCGCACAAGCAGAAGGGCGCGGTGCAGCTCGTCCCGGCGGCGACGCGGCGCAGGTCCGCGGGCGCGCCGCGCTGACCGCGGCCTCGGTGGGCCCGTCGCGGTGGGCCCGCCAGGTCGCAGCCGCTAGCATCCGCGCCATGCTGACGATGCGGCTGCTGTCCGAGAACTTCCGGCACGCCTACCTGCTCGCGGCGCTGCTGCTGCTGGTCGTCGCGCGGCCGTTCGTCGCGCCTGCGGGCGGGACGTTCGGTCTCATCGACGGGTTCCTGCTGCTGACGTTGATGACCGCCGTGGTGACCTCGGCGCGCACCGCCTGGAACCGCGGGGTCGCGGTGGCCCTCGCCGTGGCCGCCGTCGCGTCGCGCGCGATGTCGCTCGCCGACGGCGCCGCGCCGATCTGTCAGGACCTGTTCTCGGCCGCCATGATCGGGTTCTGCGGCTTCTCGGCGGTGCTGCTGCTGCGCAACCTCTTCCGGCCGCGGGCCTGCGTCACCACGGACACGATCCTGGGTGCGATCAACGCCTACCTCTTGATCGGGATCGGCTGGGCGTCGGCCTACGCGCTGCTGGAGTCGCTGCAGCCGGGCTCGTTCGCGCTGGGCGCCCGCGCGGACGCTGCGCCGCGGGAGCTGTCCTGGACCTTCCTCGGCTTCAGCTACACGACGCTGACGACGCTGGGCTACGGCAACATCGCGCCGTTGACGCCGCGCGCGGACGCGCTCTGCACAGCAGAGGCGATGCTCGGCCAGTTCTACGTCGCGATCCTGGTCGGCAGGCTGGTCGCGCTCCAGCTCGCGCAGCAGGCGGCCGCCGGCCGCCGCGACCGCTGACGCCGCGCGTGCTGTTCGGAGCCGGAGCGCTCGGTCACCTGCCGCCGGTCTCGGCGGCCTCTCGCTCCAGCTCCTCGAGGAACTCCTGCAGCGCGGCGCGCTCCTGGTTCGCGATCCAGCTGCCGTCGGGATGGTCCGGGTCGATCTCGACCTTCAGCTGCTGCTCCATCACCTCCCCGTCCACCGTCAGGCGCGCGGTGTAGGTGCCCGCGGTGACCAGACGTCCGCCGCGGCGACGCGACCAGCTGCGGGTGCGCTCGTCGGCGTCGGCCGGCACGCTCGCCTGCGCGCGCAGGTTCCACTCCACCCGGTGGAGGCCCTTGGACTTGGGCCCCTCGAGCGTGCGGATCGGCTCCCCGGTGCTGCCCAGCAGCTCGAGCTTGACGGCGTCCGCGTCCTTGTTGAGGTGGTAGACGAGCTGGGCGCCTGAGCGCGGGTTCTCGCCGGCGAAGCGGCGGTTGGTGTCGCCGGTGCTCAGGCCGGAGCGCCAGATCACCGCCGAGACCGGGCGGTAGAAGTGCGCGTCCTTGCCGAGCACGTCGGCGTTCATCTGGCGCAGCTCGTTGACCGACGTGATCCACAGGCTGCGGCCGTGCGTGCCGGCGACGACCTCCCCGGACGGGACGTTGACGGCGAAGGCGTGCACCGCCACCGTCGGCAGGTCGCCGTTGAACCGGGTCCAGTGCGCGCCGCGGTCGAGCGAGACGAACGCCTGGAACTCGGTGCCGAGGTAGAGCACGTCCTGGTTGACCGGGTCTTCGGCGATCGTGCGCGTCGAACCCGCGCCCGCGGGCAGCGTGTCGGTCAGCGACCGCCAGTTGAGGCCGCCGTCCTCGGTCATCAGCGCGTAGGCAGCGTCGTCGTCGCTGCGGTGCCCGTCCAGGGTCACGTAGGCCCGCTTGGCGTCGAACGCCGACGCGACCAGCTCGCTGACCCAGCGCGGCCCTGGGACCAGGTGTTGGATCGGCCGCGATGCCGCGGGCTCCCGCTCGGCGCTCGGGCCTCGAGGCGGGTTGCCCTGCTGTTCTTCGCCCGAGGGCTCCTCCTCGACCACGTCGAAGCAGTCGATCCAAGTCGCCCCGCCGTCGTGCGTGACGTGCAGCGCGCCGTCGTCGGTGCCTACGTAGACGATGTTGGCGTCCTTCGGGGACTCTGCGAGCGCGGTCGCAGCACCTCGGTCCGTGTTGGTGATGTCTCCCGAGATCGCCTGCATGTTCTGGCCGCGGTTCAGCGACTTGAACACCTTGTTGCCCGCCGTGTAGACGATCTTGCTGTTGTGCGCCGACAGCAGGTACGGGGTCTCCCAGTTGAAGCGCACCCGCTCGCCGCCGCCGCCGCGACTGCGCAGGCTGCCGCGCTCGCTGTTGCTGAGGTTGCGCCAGCTCGGCGGTCCGTTCTGACTCTGGCTGTAGACGACGTTGCTGTCGTCGGGGTCGACGAGGCAGCGGAAGCCGTCGCCGCCGCCGACGCGCAGCCAGTCCTGGTTGCGAGCGCCGGTGCCCGCCGTGCGGCTCGGCCCACCCCACGAGCCGTTGTCCTGGAGGCCACCGTAGACGCGGTAGTTGCGGTCCGAGCTCACGCCCACGTGGTAGAACTGCCCGATCGCCACGTGGTTGAGGTGGTCCCAGTTCTTGCCTGCGTCGTAGGTCACGTAGAT
>CAZTQF010000288.1:0-4642 GCA_964615255.1 uncultured candidatus Brocadiaceae bacterium
GCGGCGTCTACTCGACGATGTACATCGCCGCGCCGATCCTGATCTGGATGGACAAGGGCGACCCGGTCGAGGTGCCCGACGATCCGCGCGACCCCGAGCGTGAGGGCGACTACGACAACGAGGCGGAGCTCGCGGCCCAGGAGGCCGCAGCCGCCGCCCTGAAGAAGGAGGCGTAGGCCGCCCCCCGCGGCCGGGCATGGAAGGCGCCGAAGCCACGCCGCGGTTCACCGGGCTGCTGGCTCCCTTCGACCTCCGCACGACGGCGCTGCTGCGCACCGACGTGCTGGTCATCGGATCGGGGATCGCAGGCGCCGCGGCCGCCCTCAGCGCCGCCGATGACGGCGCCGAGGTCCTGCTGGTCACCAAGGGCTCGCTCGACGAGACCAACACCTCTTGGGCGCAGGGCGGCATCGCCGTCGTGCAGCTGCCCGAGGACAGCGTCGAGCAGCACGTCACCGACACGCTGCGCGTCGGCGCCGGGATCGCCGACGAGCAGGTCGTGCGCTCGGTCGTGGCGCGCGCCAAGGACGCCATCGCGTGGCTCGAGGGGCTCGGGACCACCTTCGACCGACACGACCAGGGACATCAGCGCGGCACGCTCGAGCTCTCGCGCGAGGGCGGCCACACGCACCCCCGCGTCGTGCACAGCAACGGGGCCGCGACCGGTCAGGAGATCCAGCGCGCGCTCGTGCAGGCCCTGCAGGCGCACCCTCGCATCACCGTCAGGCCGCACGTGTTCGTGCGCGACCTCGTGCTGCGCGAAGGACGCTGCGTCGGCGCCGTCGGCCTGCAGAACGGCCGACGCGACCCGATGGAGCTCGCGATCGAGGCCGGGGCGGTGATCGTCGCGACCGGCGGCACCGGCCAGATCTTTCGTGAGACCACCAACCCGACCGGCGCGAGCGGCGACGGCGCGGCGCTCTGCTTCCGCGCCGGGGCGCGCCTCGTCGACTGCGAGTTCGTGCAGTTCCACCCGACGACGCTCTACATCGCGGGCGCCTCGCGCTTCTTGATCAGCGAGGTGGTGCGCGGCGCCGGCGCCGTGCTCCGCGACCGGCACGGCGAGCGGGTGATGACGGACGCCCACCCGATGCAGGACCTCGCGCCGCGCGACGTCGTCAGCCGGGCGATCCTCGACCGGATGGTCGCGACCGGAGACACCCACGTCTACCTCGACCTGAGCGAGGTCGACGGCGACCCCCACGCCCTGTTCCCGTCGATCGCGCGGATCTGCTCCACCTTCGACCTGGACCTCGCCAAGGACCCGATCCCGGTCCGCCCCGGCGCGCACTACTTCCTCGGCGGCGCCGACACCGACGACCAGGGCCAGACCGCGGTCCCCGGCCTGTTCGCCGTCGGCGAAGCCGCCGCCAGCGGCCTGCACGGCGCCAACCGGCTGGCGTCCAACTCGCTGCTCGAGGGGACGGTGGTCGGGCTCGACTGCGGGCGAACGGCGGCGGCGCGCGCCCGCGAGGCCGCGCAGCCCGACCTGCGCCTGGGCCTGCCTCGCCGCGCGGACGGTCCCAAGCTCGCCGACGACCCGCCGCGGCTCCTGCACGACGACTTGCTCTACGCGCTCAAGTCGCTGATGTGGCGCCAGGTCGGCCTGCGCCGCGAAGCGCACGGCATGCGCGACGCGCGCGGACGGATCGCGTTCTGGCACCAGTATTTGACGCGGGGACCGCTGCAGACCCGCCAGGCGTGCGAGCTGGCCAACATGCTGACGGTCGCCGCGGTCGTCGCCGAGGGCGGCCTGCAGCGGGAGGAGTCGCGCGGGACGCACTTCCGCAGCGACGCCCCCGAGCGCGACGACCGGCGATTCTGTCGCCGGATCTTCCTGGAGCGGGCCGGGGATGGTGGAATCCACAGCGAGCTCGGGCCGCTGTCGGCGCCGAGCGACGAGCGCGCCGAGTAGGCCGCGCCTCCCGCACCCCGACCGCCGTGGGCGAACCGACTCTCGACACCTCCCGAGGCCACGCGACCGAGGCCATCCTGTTCGGCCTCGTGCCGACCGGCGACCTCCGCACCGCGGCCGAGGCCCTGGCAGAGCTCCAACAGCTGGCCGAAACCGCCGAGTATGTGCCCGCAGGCTGCATCGTGCAGCACCGCCGCGTCGCGGATCCGCACAGCTACCTCGGCAGCGGCAAGCTCGAGGAGCTGGCCGACGTCGTCCGCCTCGCCCACAGCGGCTGCGTCATCTGCGACGACTCGCTGACGCCGAACCAGGCGCGCAACATCGAGAAGGCCGTCAACGTCCCGGTGATCGACCGCAGCGAGCTGATCCTGCAGATCTTCGGCTCGCACGCACGCACGCCGCAGGCGCGGCTGCAGGTCGAGCTCGCCGCGCTGCAGTACGAGCTGCCGCGGCTGCGTCGGCGCTGGACCCACCTCGAGCGCCAGCGCGGCGGCATCGGCCTGCGCGGCGGCGCCGGTGAGAAACAGATCGACGTCGACCGCAACCTCGTGCGCACCCGCATCGCCTCGGTCAACCGCGACCTCAAGCGCATCGAGCAGCACAAGACCCGCGAAGTGAAGGGCCGCCCCGACCTCTTCACCATCGCGCTGGTCGGCTACACCAACGCCGGCAAGTCCACGCTGATGAACCGGCTGACCGACGCCGGCGTGATCGCCGAGGACAAGCTGTTCTCCACGCTCGACACGCGGACCCGGCCGTGGCGTCTGTCCGGCGGCCGCACGGTGCTGCTGACCGACACCGTCGGGTTCCTCCGGAAGCTGCCGCACCAGCTCGTCGCGAGCTTCCACGCGACGCTCGAGGAGGCGCTGCACACCGACCTCCTGCTGGTGCTGATCGACGGGAGCTCGCCGGAGGCGCTCGAGCAGCTCGTCGCCGTCAACGAGGTGCTGGAGACGCTGGAGGTCGACGATCTGCCACGCCTGACGGTCCTCAACAAGCTCGACCAGGTGAACGACCGGGCTCGTCTGGCGCCGCTGTGGCAGGTCGACCCCAAGGCGATCCCGGTCTCCGTGCAGACCGGCGAGGGGCTGCCGGACCTCTTCGCCGCTATCCAGGCCCACCTGTCGGACGTCGAGAACCGGGTCGAGCTGCTGCTGCCGCACAGCGCCGGCGCGCTGCACTCCGAGATCCGCGCCAAGGCCACCGTGCTCTCGGAGTTCTACACCGAGGAAGGCTGCCTGATGGAGATCCAGGCGTCGGCGGCGCTGCTGGGACGACTGATGGCCGGCGGCGCGCTCCCGGTCCGACACGACGACTGAGCGGCCGCGGCGAGGGCGGAGCGCTAGACGCCGTCGAGCGCTACCAGCAGGTCCCCGCCCTCGACGGGCTGCCCCACGTCGACGCACAGCTCGCGGACGGTCCCGTCCGCAGGCGCCCGCACCACCGTCTCCATCTTCATCGCCTCGAGGGTCAACAGCGGCGCGCCTTCGACGACCTCCTCGTCCTCGCTGACGTGCAGCGTGATCACGCGACCGGGCATCGGCGCGCCCACCTCTCCCGGCACCGCCGGGTCCGCGCGGCGGCGCGTCTCGACCTCGCCTTCGAGCGACCGGTCGGCCACGACGATCTGCCGGTTCTGGCCGTTGAGCTTGAAGTAGACCGTGACGTGCCCGTGTTCGTCGGGCTCGCTCAGGGCCTCGAGCGAGACCAGCAGCGACTTGCCGCGCTCCAGCTCGATCCAGACTTCCTGGCCGGTGTCGAGCCCATAGAAGTAGACCGGGGTCGGCAGCAGCGAGACATCGCTGCAGCGGTTGCGGAACGCGAAGTAGTCGTCGAGCACGCGCGGGTAGAGCGCGTAGCTGACGACGTCACGCGGCAGCGCGGCCCGTTGCAGGCGATCCTCACAGTGCTGCCGCGCGGCCTCGAAGTCGAAGGCCTGCATGCCGTCGCTCGGCTTGCCGGTGAGGACCGGCAGCCCCTTCAACACGGCGCGCTGCAAGTCCTCGGGGAAGCCGCCCGGCGGCTGGCCGAGGTGGCCCTGGAAGTAGGTCACCACCGACTGCGGGAAGTCGAGGCGCTTGGACTCGACCAGCAGCTTGGCCTTGGTCGCATCGACCGACGCGTCGAGGCTGCCGCGCATCTCCAGCAGGTCGTTCTGCACCAGGAAGATCGCGAAGTCGCCGACCATCTTCGACGACGGCGTGACCTTCGGGATGTCGCCGACGAGGCGGTTCACGACCGCGAAGGCGTGGCGGACGTCGGCCCAGCGGTCGAGCAGGCCGAGCGACGCGACCTGCGGCCTGAGGTTGGAGTACTGACCGCCCGGGATCTCGTGGTAGTAGACCTCGCTGGTGCTGCTCTTCAGCCCGCACTCGAACGGCGCGTAGAACTCGCGCACGCCCTCCCAGTAGTCGGCGAGCGGCTGCATCGCCTTGTTGGTCAACCCCGTCTCCCGTGGGTGGCCGCGCAGCGCCGCGATCAGCGCGTTCATGCTCGGCTGCGAGGTCAGCCCCGCCATCGGCGACAGCGCCGTGTCGACGATGTGCACCCCCGACTCGACCGCCGCCATGTAGGTGGCGACGCCGTTGCCGGACGTGTCGTGCGTGTGCAGGTGCAGCGGCAGGTCGGTCACCTCGCGCAGCCTGTCGACCAGCATGCGCGCGGCCTGCGGCCGGAGCAGGCCCGCCATGTCCTTGATGCAGAGGATGTGGGCGCCCAGGCCCTCGA
>CAZTQF010000289.1:0-4626 GCA_964615255.1 uncultured candidatus Brocadiaceae bacterium
CGCGGGAGGACGACGCGCAGGGGCCCTCGATGGCAGACCTGCGAGACCGGCTGCTGCGCTCCACGGTCGCTGCGCTCGGCCGCGGCAGGCGCTGAGGCGAGCGTCCGCTCGCGCAGAAAGTCGCATCAGGTCCAAATACTCGCGGCGTCTCCGCGAAGTGCCGGACATCGAGCCTGCGGGCTCCTGGCCTTCTTTCCTACGGAGACGACGAGATGATTCGCAAGACCCTGAAGATGCTGCTGATCGGCGGCGTGGCGCTCGGTGGGGCAGGCTTCCTGTTCCTCGGCACGGACTTCCCAGGCTACCTCGGTTCGGTGGCTTCCTCGGTGCGCGAGCGCGTCGCCGACCAGATCCCTGTCGAGCTCGAGCTGCGGCGGGCCGAAGACCTGATCCGGCAGATCGACCCCCAGATCCAGTCCTGCAAGCGCGACCTCGCGCGCGCCGAAGTGGAGCTCGAAGACCTGCAGACCTCGGTCGTCCAGCTCGAGGAGGTCGTCGCGGCCGAGGCCAAGAAGCTGCGCGTCGGCGCGAACCTGCTGCGGCAGGCGCGGGACCACGGCGTTCACCTCGCGTCGGACTTCGGCGCCGAGCGGCGCGTCTCCGCTGACCTCGGCCGGACCAAGGACAGCTACGTCAACAACGTGGCGATCCTGGACACCAAGCGGGCCTTGATCGAGCGGCAGACGCGCGCGGTCGGCGCCGCCAAGGACCGCCTCGCTGCGGTTCGCTACGAACGCGCCGCGCTCGAGGACCAGGTCCGCGCGCTCAAGACGCAGCGGATGCAGGTCGAGGCGCTGGCCGCGACGAGCGACCGGTTCGACTTCGACAGCACCGCGTTGAGCGAGGCCAAGGAAGTGATCGCCGGCGTGCGCAAGCGGCTCGACGTCGCGCAGCGCATGCTCGAGAACGACATGGCGTTCGCCGGCGAGCCGGTCGACGTCCCGCTCGCCGCGCGCGACGTGCTGGGAGAGATCGACGAGCTCTTCGGCGCGCGAGAGGCGCTCGCGCCCTCGGCCGGCGACGTCGCGCTGCCGGCGACCCGCTAGCGGCGCGCCGCTGCTGCGGCCTCGCGCGAACGCCCGGGCGGCCGCTCACGGCGCTGTGCGGGTCGAATCTGGCAGATGCGCATTCGAAACTTCGGGGGGGGCTCGCTACCGTCTTTGCCCCCGAAGCCATGAACATCCACGAGTATCAGGCCAAGCAGGTCTTGGCGCAGTTCGGCGTTCCGGTCAGCAAGGGCATCCCCTGCAAGACCGCCGACGAGGTCCACCAGGCGTTCGACCAGCTGGGCGAGCCGCTGGCCGTCGTCAAGGCGCAGATCCACGCGGGCGGCCGCGGCAAGGCCGGCGGCGTCAAGCTGGTGCGCTCGGCCGACGAGGCCAAGGCGGTCGCAGAAGACCTGATCGGCAAGACGCTCGTGACGCACCAGACCGGCCCCGAAGGCCGCGTCGTGCAGACCCTCTACGTCGAAGCGGGCAGCGACATCGAGCGCGAACTCTACCTCGCCGTCGTCATGGACCGCGCCGCCCAGGCGCCGGTCGTGATCGCGTCGGCCGAGGGCGGCGTCGACATCGAGGAGCTCGCCGAGACCCGGCCCGAGGCGATCGCGCACCACCGCGTGCACCCGGTCAAGGGCCTGCTGCCGTTCCAGGGCCGCGCCATCGCCAAGCACCTCGGCCTCGCGGGCGACCAGGCCAAGCAGGGCGCCAAGCTCGTCGCCGCGCTGGTCAAGGCGTTCATCGCCAAGGACTGCTCCCTCGCCGAGATCAACCCGATGATCGTCACGACTCAGGGCGAGGTGAAGGCGCTCGACGCGAAGATGAGCTTCGACAGCAACGCGCTCTACCGCCACCAGGACATCCTCGAGCTGCGCGACCTCAACGAAGAGGACCCCAAGGAGATCGAGGCGAAGAAGTTCGACCTCAGCTACATCGCGCTCGACGGCAACATCGGCTGCATGGTCAACGGCGCCGGCCTAGCGATGTCGACGATGGACGTGATCCAGCTCAAGGGCGGCAGCCCCGCCAACTTCCTCGACGTCGGCGGCGGCGCCAATAAGGAGCAGGTCACCAACGCGTTCAAGATCCTGCTGTCGGACAAGAACGTGAAGGGCCTGCTGGTCAACATCTTCGGCGGCATCATGAAGTGCGACACCATCGCCGAGGGCGTCATCGCCGCGGCCAAGGAGGTCGAGCTGAAGCTGCCGCTCGTGGTCCGACTCGAGGGCACCAACGTCGAGCTCGGCCGCAAGCTGCTCGACGAGTCCGGCCTGGACCTTCAGACGGCCGCCTCGCTCGACGAGGCCGCCGAGAAGATCGTCGCTGCCATCCGCTAACCGCGAGAGCCAAGATCCAAGGAGCAAACCCATGAGCGTTCTCGTCAACGGCGAAACCAAGATCCTCTGCCAGGGCTTCACCGGCTCGGCAGGCCTCTTCCACAGCAAGAACTCGCTGGCCTACGGCACCAAGCTGGTCGCCGGCGTCACGCCCGGCAAGGGCGGCCAGACCATCGAAGGCGTGCCGGTGTTCGACACCGTCGCCGAGGCCAAGGCCGCCACCGGCGCCACGGTCTCGATGATCTACGTGCCCGCCCCGTTCACCGCCGACGCCATCTGCGAGTCGGTCGACGCGGGCATGGACCTCGCGGTGACCATCACCGAGGGCGTGCCGGTCGCGGACATGGCGTTCGTCAAGGAGTTCAGCAAGGGCAGCGACACGCTGCTGCTCGGCCCGAACTGCCCCGGCATCATCACGCCGGAGACCGACGAGAGCGGCTGCAAGATCGGCATCATGCCGGCCTACATCCACAAGCCCGGCAAGGTCGGCATCGTGTCCCGCTCGGGCACGCTCACCTACGAGGCCGTGTGGCAGGTCACCAGCAACGGCATGGGGCAGTCGACCTGCATCGGCATCGGCGGCGACCCCATCAAGGGCCTCGACTTCATCGAGTGCCTCAAGCTCTTCCAGGACGACGACGGCACCGACGGGATCATCATGATCGGTGAGATCGGCGGCACCGCCGAGGAGGAGGCCTGCGAGTTCCTCAAGGGCTACGTGACCAAGCCGGTAGTCGGCTTCATCGCCGGCGCGACCGCGCCTCCCGGCAAGCGCATGGGCCACGCCGGCGCGATCATCAGCGGCGGCAAGGGCACCGCAGCGGACAAGAAGGCCGCGATGCAGCAGGCCGGCGTGCACGTCTGCGATACTCCGTCCGTGCTCGGCGCGACCATGAAGCAGGTGCTCGGCTAGGCGCTCGCCGTGAACGCCAACGCCAAGGTCGACAGCCTGTTCCGGCAGGTCACGCCGCTGTTCCTGCTGGGCCTGCTCGGCGCGCTCTTGCTCGAGCCGCTGGCGCCGGCCTGGCTCACGGAGAGCCTCGGCGAGGACGTCGTGCTCAAGTTCGTCGTCGCGTTCCTGGTCCTCTACGTGCTGCTGCTGTGGGGGGAGAGCCTGCGGCTGCACGGACTGTTGACCGGGCTGCTGGACGCGTTCCGGAGCTTTGAGAGAGAGCGCGGCGGCGGCGCGCCTGGCGGCAAGGCCTCGAGCAACCCCAAGGCAAGGCTGGAGGCGGCCAAGCTGCTGATCGCGGCGCTGCGCTCCGACGATCCCGAGATCGTCGCCACCAGCCGCCACAACCTCGTGCGGCTCGTCGGCGAGGACCACGGCGAAGATGTCGCGGCCTGGGAGCAGTGGCTCAAGTCGCAGTGACGACCCTCCGCCGGCCCGGTCCGAGCGGCCTCGCGCCCGAGATCCCGCAAGTTGTCGAAAGTCGTCCGCGCGGCTGGCGTTCGCCCGCTACGAGCGCGATGATGCCGCGCTCGAGGTAGTTACGAATGATCGCATTTGGCATACCCGGTGGCTGGGAGTGGATCATCATCCTGGCGATCGTTCTGCTCCTGTTTGGCAACAGGCTCCCCAGCGTTCTCCGCAACCTGGGGTCCGGCATCACGCAGTTCAAGCGCGGGCTGAAGGACGACCCGGAGCGCCAGGAGCCGGGGGACGGACCTTCGTCGCTCGGCGGCGGCGGGGACTCCTCGAACGACGGAACGCCTAGGTGACCCAGACCAAGCCGCTGCACGATGTCTTCGGGCTCGTCCAGGAGCCGCTGGAGCGGCTCAACCGAGAGCTGATCGAAGACCTCGCTCCGGGCCACCCGGAAATGCGCCCGCTCATCGAGCACATAGGCGGCTTCCGCGGCAAGCAGCTGCGGCCGGTGCTGACCTTCCTGTCGGCGATGGCGATCCGCGGCGCGCAGCACAGCGGGGGCATCGGCAACGACGTCATCACGGTCGCCAAGGTGGTGGAGCTGCTGCACACGGCGACGCTGGTGCATGACGACGTGCTCGACAGCGCGAGCGTGCGGCGGCGCATCGAGACGATCAACCACCTCAGCGGCGTCGAGACGGCCGTGCTGCTGGGAGACTACATCTACGCCAAGGCCTTCCACATGGCCGTGCAGCTGCCGGATCCGACGGCAGCGCGCTGGCTCGCAGAGACCGTGCGCGTCATCTGCCAGGGCGAGATCACGCAGATCCTGCACCGCTTCGACTATCAGTGGAGCGAGGACCGCTACTTCAAAGTGATCGCCGAGAAGACCGCGAGCCTCTACGCGGCGGCGTGTCGCCTG
>CAZTQF010000290.1:0-4623 GCA_964615255.1 uncultured candidatus Brocadiaceae bacterium
CGCGCAGGAGTGCGTGCGCGGGTACCTCGGCGGCGAGGGATGAGCCGCACCGATCCTCGCGCTCTACGAGCGCGAGGTGGGCTTCTGGAAGATGTGCACCGCCATGCTGTGCACGGCCTCTGCGGCCTCCATCATCGCCTCGGGCAGCGTCGGGTGCGCGTGGATGGTGGCGGCGAGGTCGCCGACCGTCGCGCCCATCTCGATCGCGAGCGCGCCCTCGGCGATCAGCTCGGTGACCTCCGGGCCGATCATGTGCACGCCCAGCACCTTGTCGGTGGCCTTGTCGGAGACGACCTTGGCCCAGCCCTCGGTCTCGTTGAGCGACATCGCGCGGCCGGACGCGGCGAACGGGAACTTGCCCTCGACCGGGTCGAAGCCGGCTTCCTTGGCCTCATCGACCGACAGGCCGACCGATGCGATCTCCGGGTCGGTGAAGATCACGGCCGGGATGCAGGCCGGGTCGTAGGCAGCGCCCTGGTCGCCGGCGATGGCGGCGGCCGCGACCAGGCCCTCGTGCGAGCCCTTGTGGGCCAGCATCGGTTGGCCGGCGACGTCGCCGATGGCATAGATGCCGGGCACGTTGGTCTGGCGCTTGTGGTTGACGTTGACGAAGCCGCGGTCGGTGACCTCGACGCCGGCCGACTCGAGGCCGAGGTCCTTGCCGTTGGGGAAGCGGCCCACGCAGGACAGCACGACGTCGCACTCGAAGGTCTGGGTCTTGCCGTCGACCTCCGCCGTGACCTCGAGGCCGCCCTTGACCTTCTTGTAGCCGACGGCCTTGGTCTTGAGGTGGACC
This sequence comes from uncultured candidatus Brocadiaceae bacterium, assembly GCA_964615255.1. Classification (GTDB taxonomy): domain Bacteria; phylum Planctomycetota; class UBA1135; order UBA1135; family UBA2386. The sequence continues at coordinate 797 of CAZTQF010000290.1, forward strand.
GGCATCTTCTTCTTCTTGAGCGAGCGGCCCATCTCCTTGGAGAGGTCGGCCTCCATGCCCGGCAGCACCCGGTCCATGAACTCGAGCACGCGCACCTCGCTGCCCAGCTTGTGGTAGACGAGGCCGAGCTCGAGGCCGATGTAGCCGCCGCCGATCACGATCATGCGCTTGGGCAGCTCGGTCGGCTTCAGCGCGTCGGTCGAGGACCAGACGTTCTCGCCGTCGAAGTCGAACCCGGGCACGGCGATCGGCGTGCTGCCGGCCGCGACCACGATGTTCTTGGTCTCGAGCGTCTTGGTGCCGTCCTTGCTGGTGACCTCGACCTTGCCCTTACCTGCGACCTTGGCGTCGCCCATGAAGGTGTCGATCTTGTGGTTCTTCAGGAGGCCGCCGACGCCCGACGTCAGCTTGTTGACGATGCCGGCCTTCCACGAGATCAGCGCGTCGACGTCGAGGCCTTCGTACTTGGCCTTGATGCCCATGGTGTCGGCGGTCTGGATCTTGTGCACCAGCTTGCTGGCGGCGATCAGGGCCTTGCTGGGGATGCAGCCGACGTTGAGGCAGACGCCGCCGAAGTTCTCCTTCTCGACCACGGCGGTCTTCAGGCCCAGCTGGGCGCAGCGGATGGCGCAGACGTAGCCGGCGGGGCCGGCACCGATGACGATGGCGTCGTAGCTCATGGTTTGGGGCGAGCAAGATAGGCGGCGCCCGAGCGCTTTCCAAATGCCGTTCGGAGCGGACCCGGTCGCGCGCTCAACAGCCGCCGTCGGGCTCCGGCTGCCACGCCGGCGGCGGGGATCCCTCGAGGTGCGCGCGCATGCAGCCGTCGTAGAGGAACCGCCAGCCGTGGTCCTTGCTCGCGACCTCAGCTGCGCCGACTTTGCCGAACATCTGTTCGGTGAAGCGGAGGCGCGCGCCGCCTGCGTTCGCCTCGACGCGGTAGCTGCCGACCCACGTCAGCGGGCTGCCGTAGGAGCCCGAGAGCACGAGCGACGCGCCGTGCTCGACGTGCAGCACCGTGGCCCAGACCATGCCGTTGCCGCCGCCCGCGTGCTCAACCAGCTGCCCGCCCGGTCGCGCGTCGAGCGTCATGCTGTGGGGGCCGGGCCCCTGGCACATGTAGAACGCGTCCGGCCACCAGTCGTCGAGCTCGTTCGTGAGCGCCGCCCAGACGCGCGCCGGGGGGACGTCGAAGTCGAGTTCGAGCGTGAGCTCGGCGACCGTCGCCGGGGTGATCGGTGGTGTCGGGTCCATGGGGGTCATCATCGGCGCTGGTCAGGCGTCGAGGAACGCGCGGCAGTGAGCGGCGATCCGGTCGGCGGCGCGGCCGTCTCCGTATGGGTTGCTGGCCGTCGACATCGCGCGGTAGGCGGCTTCGTCTTCGAGCAGCTCGCCGACCGCGGTGACGATCGCCTCCGGCTCGGTGCCGACGAGCCGCGCGGTCCCGGCGGCGACGCCCTCGGGTCGCTCGGTCACCTCACGCAGCACGAGCACGGGGCGTCCGAGCGCTGGCGCCTCTTCTTGGAGCCCGCCCGAGTCCGTCAGCACCAGGTGGCAGCGACGCAGCTCGCGGACCATGTCTCGGTAGTCCAGGGCGTCGGGCAGCGTGACGGCGTCGAGGTCGCCGAGCGCTCGCCGCACGGCGTCGCATACCTCGGGGTTGGGGTGGACCGGCAGGACCAGCTCGACGTCGCCGCGCGCGGCGAGCCGGCGGACTGCCTCCAGGATCCCGGCGAGGCCGTCGCCGAAGTTCTCGCGTCGGTGCGTCGTGACCAGCACCCGACGCTTGCCCGGGTCAGGTGCTTCGTCGCCGCCGATCCGTTCCGTGGCCCACAGCAGCGCGTCGATCACGGGGTTGCCGGTGACGAACACCTGCTCGGTGATGCCTTCGCGCCGCAGGTTGTCGGCGGCCTGCTCCGTGGGTGCGAAGTAGAGCGCCGCGAGCCGATCGGCGACCAGCCGGTTGGCTTCCTCTGGAAACGGCGCGCAGAGGTCGCCGGTGCGGAGGCCCGCCTCGACGTGGCCGAAGGGAACGCGGCGGTAGCAGCACGCGAGCGCGGTTGCGAGCACGGTCGTCGTGTCGCCCTGCGCGAGCACGAGGTCAGGGCGCTCGGCCGCCAGCGCCGCGTCGAGCGCAGGCAGCAGCGCTGAGGTGAGCGCCGCGAGGCCCTGCCCGGGCCGCATCACGTCGAGGGCGCGGTCGGGTGTGATGCCGAAGAACTCCAGCTGCGCGTCGAGGAGCTCCTTGTGCTGGCCCGTCGTCAGCAGGCGCGCGTCGGCCCACGAGGACCTGCACAGCGCGCGCACGACGGGCGCCATCTTGATGGCCTCTGGCCTGGTCCCGATGACGCTGAGGATGCGTTTCTGTTGGCGCACGACGCGCGAGGATGCGAGCAGCCCGGCGGGATGGCAACGCCGTCAGGGTGAGGCGGCCGTCTTTTCGTGCGCGCCACGCAGCGGCAGCGACGCCGCGACGAAGGCCCAGGCGATCCCGGTCGCGTGGATCAGCAGTCGCGGCACGCGGGAGCGTAGGTGGCGCTCGAGCTCGATGTCCGAGATCGCAAAGGTCGCGAACCAGATCGGCAGCAGCCACACGAGCCAAACCCCCAGCGCGTCGCTGCCGGAGCGGGCGCGTCGGCCCAAGAAGAACAGCGCCGAGACGGCGACCCCCGTCAACGCGAAGCGCCCGCGCAGCACCCCGTGATCGAGGAGCGCGCCTGCGAACGCCGGCAGCCGCGCGAGGCGCTCCCAGAGCCGGTCGGCCTCGCGAAGATAGCGCGCCAGCGAGCCTTGTTCGTTGCCGGACCACTCGGCGACGAGCGGCAGGCACGCGAACAGCGCGGCGCCGAGGAGGAGCCCGATCACCAGCCGCTGCCGGGCGCTCCGGAAGCGGTTCAGCAGCAGGTCCGAGGCGACCGCGAGCAAAGACGGCGCGATCGCGAGCGCGTAGACCGCGGACGGCAGCGGCGCGCGGTCGGCCCAGATCAGCTGGTGCTGCAGCGGCAGCAGCACCGCCGCGCCTGCGGCCAGCCCGAGGGACGCAGCGAACAGGACGGATCGGTCGGAGCAGAACCAGGCCGCGACCACGAGCGCACCGCCGTACGGCAGGCCCTCCGGCTTGCTCCAGGCCATCATCGCGACCCCGAGCGTGATCCAGCGGCGGTCACGGCCGACACACCCGGCCGCCGCCACGGTCGCCCACGCAGCGAGCGTGAAGTCGGCGTAGCCGCTGTCCACGCCGCCGCTGTGCGTGCTCACCAGAGCGGGCGTCAGCCCGAACGCAGCCGCGGTCACGGCTGCGAGGCCGGGGGACACGCCGCGCCGGCGCGCGCCGACGAAGAGCGAGAGGCAGGCGACGGCCCACATCAGCGGCAGCACGAGCCGCCCGGACCCTGTCCACCGATCGAGCATGGCGACCAGCAGCGGCTGGGCCAGCGGGTAGTCGCGGCTGTGGTGGAGGATGGCCGGCTCGCGGAAGACCGCCTGGTCGAGCGTCAGGTCGGCCGTCAGCAGCGCGCTCTTCACGTCCCAGGCGACGGCGCCGTCCCAATGCCGTGACGGAGTCTGATCGGCGCCGAACGCGAGCACGGCGAAGGTCGCGAGCAGCGTTGTCCCGACGAGCGCCAAGGTCCAGCCTTGACGCCTTGTGAGCGGTGCTGCCGCGAGGACCCACCGGGACAGCGGCAGGGCGGCGACGGCGCACGCGGGCAGCAGCCAGTCAGGAACCGTCGCGCCCGCCGCGAGCACGGCCATCCCCACGCCCGCGCTCAGCGCGAGCCAAGTCACGAGCGCGTCCGTGACCCGGCCGATCCACTGCGCGGTCATCG
>CAZTQF010000291.1:0-4621 GCA_964615255.1 uncultured candidatus Brocadiaceae bacterium
GACGCCCCGGAGCCGGCCGGCGTTCGCGTACGACGAGGCCCGCGGCGAGGCGGTGCTCTTCGGGGGTGTCCCGACGCCCACTCCGGAGACGTGGACGTGGGACGGGAACGCCTGGACGCAGCGCACCCCGACGAACCAACCCAGCGTCCGCTTCGGCGCGGCCGCCGCCTACGACCCCCTGCGGCAGGTCGTCGTCCTGTTCGGGGGCTTTGTGCCGAGCGGCCTGGACACCAACGAGGTCTGGGAGTGGGACGGCGTCAACTGGACGCAGCGCACGACGACCGGCGCTGCTCCGGTCGCGCGTGGCGCGCACCGGATGGTCTGGGACGACTCGCGCGGCGCGTGTGTCGTGGTCGGTGGCTTCAGCACGCCGCAGGGCACGACGCTCGCCGACGTCTGGCAGTGGGACGGCAGCGGCTGGACACAGCTCGCCTCGACGCCCGGCTCGCTCTGTGATCAAGCGATGGCATACGACCCGACGCGCCGGCGCGTGCTGGTGCACGGCGGGCTCCGGATCACCGCCGGCAACTTCACCGACCTCGGCGACACGCTCGAGTTTGACGGCGCGTGGACCGTGCGTGCGACGGCGGCGCAGCCCACGGCGCGGAGCGCGACGTCGAGCGCCTGGGACACCGCTCGCGGCACGTTCGTGACCGGCGGCGGCACCGTCGCGCTGGGCGCGTTGCTGAGCGACACCTGGACCTACCGTCCGGTCGCGCCCGCGAGCGTGTCCCCGTTCGGCATCGGCTGCTTCGTGACCTACGGCGTCGAGCTGGAAGAGCGCAGCCTGCCCTACGTCGGCCTGCCGTTCGAGCAGGCGGTCGTCGGGGCTTCACCCGCCGCGGCCGTCGGCGTGGTCGCCTTCGGCCTGTCCAACACCGCGTGGTCTGGCGCGCCGCTGCCGCTCGACCTCGGCGTCGTGGGCGCGCCGACCTGCTCGTTGCTGGTCAGCCTCGACGTCTCGCTGCCCATGCTGCTGAGCGGCGGTCAGGGCGCGGTCACCTGGACGCTGCCGAACGTGCCGGCTGCGATCGGCAGCAGCTTCTACACCCAGGGCGTAGTCCTCGATCCGACGTCGCCGCTGCCGCTTCAGATCGACGCGACCGGCGGCCGCGCGTTCGTGATCGGCAGCCCGTGAGCCAGGGCGCGCGTGGCTCGGACGCCGCGCGCGGCGACCAGCTTGCTCCCAGCGGACCTAGAACGTCCCGAGCACGCCCTTGACGCCGTTGCTGGTGATCGCGCCGAACGGCGTGACCGCCGGCGCCGCAAACGTCGCCGCCTGCGTGTAGATGACCGTGCCGCTGAGCGCGCTGTTCGTCGGGACCTGGACGTTGTACGAGTAGGCGGCGCCCGCCGGCGTCCAGGGGCCGAACACGAGGTCCAGGTCGGCGCGCAGCTGGCAGCCAGGCAGGCCGAGGTAGCCGAGGTCGAGGATCGCCGGATCGCTCAGCCCCCAGATCGTGACGCCGAAGACGGTGTTCGGAGGGATCTCGGTGACGCGCAGGTCCCAGTAGCTGCCGAGCACGGGGTCCGTGGTCGCCTGCAGGCCCAGCGGCGGGACGTCGTTGCGCTGCGTCAGGATGACGGCGGCGCTGGAGATGTCCGTCGGGCCCGGGTCCAGGCTCGCGCCCGCCGGCGAGTAGCCGACCAGCCAGTCTTCGGGGTTGGCGAAGCCGACCGTGCCGAACCGGATCGTCCAGCCGCCGGTGATCGTGTTGTAGTCGATCTGGATGTGGCAGAGGTCCGGCGTGTTGAAGGCCGGCACACCGTCGTACGTGACGCGCGCCTGTCCTGAGGCCGGGTTCTCTTCGTAGACGACCTGCCCCATGGTGTTGGGCTGGAGGTTGTTCCAGGCGTAGATGCCCTCGCGCGGGTTGCCGAGCAGCGCTGCGACGCTCGGGCTGCCGGAGTTGCTGTTGCCGCCGCCGAGCGCGAGCCAGCCGTTGGAGCCGACCGTCAGGCCGAGCGTGCCGGCGGCGAGCTGGCCGTCGTCGGGCAGGTTGAGCAGCGTTCCGCCTGCCGGGTCGAGGCTCCCGATCGGCAGCGGGCCGAACCCCGGCGTGACCAGCACGGCGTAGCCGGCGCCGGTGTCGACGGCGGTCAGGTCGGTGTTGGTCAGGTCGAAGGCCGCGGTGTCGAGCTGCTCGTAGAACGAGGCATACTCGCTGATGCAGCCCTTGCCCACCACGGTGCTGCTCGCCTTCACCCCGTAGTTGCACGCGACGATCGCGACGCCGCCGTTGGTGTTGGACCGGTTGCTGAACGTGATCTGGGTTACCGCGTCGCCGGCGAAGGCGCCGACGTCGACGCGAGCCTCGGTGAGCGAGAGGTTCTGGTCCGGGTTGGCGATGTCGACGCTGCCGGTGCCCGGGAAGGTGCCGAGGTACCAGTCCGGGCCCGACAGCGTGTCCGTCACCGTGGCACCGCTCTGGAAGGTGATGGTCACGTCGAACGAGCCGCCGCCGTTGCTGATCTGGTAGAGGAAGCCGAGGCTCATCTCGGGCGTGACCGCGATCGGATTCGTCAGCACGGTCGTCTGCGGTCCGGACTGGTCAGGGCTCGCGAGCCACGTCGGCTGGATGCCGATATTGTCGCCGTCGGGCACGGCGTCGAACATCCAGTTGCCGGCGTCGACCTGGTTGCGGTTGCCGAGGTGGACGAGATCGAGCACGCCGGCGGTCGCGACCAGCTGGTAGCCCGTGAGGATCGGGTCGTTCGGGATCCCGTTGCGGAAGTCGAGCGCGCGGTCCGAGATCGAGCGAAAGCCTGCCGGGGCGTCGGGCATCCCGGCCTCGCCAGCGTGAAGCATGCCGTTGAAGTTGTAGTTCAGCGGGACCGGGACGCCTTGAGCGGACGCGGCGGTCGCTGCGAGCGCGACGCCGATCAGCCAGGACACGGGGCGCGGGGCTTGGAACATGCCTGCGCAATGATTCTCGCTGGGAGGCGCGATGCAAGCCCCAGCGGTGGCCCCGTCGGCGGTCGGATCCGTCCGGCCGCATCCGCCCGTCCGGCTCGGACCCGCTTCGCGTAGTCTTGCTCGGCCCCGCGTGTCAGCCCTGCCATCGGCGCAACGAGCCGTGGCGCGACGCGTTGCGCTCCCCGCATCGGTCCTTTTCTGCGCTCAGCGCTGCAGTTGGGGGACGGTCCGCAGCAGCAGGTCTGCGACGAGCTCGTTGCCGCGCGGCGTCAGGTGGTGGTCGAACCGAAAGTAGAGCTGTTCGTTCGCCTTGGCCGCGAGCGTAGGCGTGGCATCGACGAGCAGGGCGTCGAGGTCGCAGAGCATCCCGCGTGCGCGCTGGAGCAGCCACCGCTCGTCCCGGACGAGCGTCTCCGGGGGCGCGCCCTTGGATTGGAAGAGCTCGACGATCTTCAGCGTAGGAACGACCAGGATGACCAGCGGGACCGAGCGCTCGCGGCACAGGCGCGCGATGTTCGACATCGACGCTCCGTAGTTCACGATGGCGTCGGCGAGCGGAGGCTCGAGCCAAGCGTCCGGGTCTCCCAGCTGGTTGAGGGCGACGGTCTCGGGGCGCTCCTGCGCGGTCAGCTGGTGGTAGAGGTTGGAGATCAGGCGGTAGGAGTGCAGGTTGCGCTTGACCCAGCTCCGGAGGCCGCCGGGGTCTCCCTGGATGCCGTTGACGACCGGCAAGTCCTTGTTCCAGATGGTGTCGTGCAGGTCGTTGCCGAGGAAGGTCCCGACGATGACCACCGCGACGTCGTCGCGCTCCGAGAGCTCGTCCGTCAAGATCGCCTCGTACTGTTGGGGGCCGTAGCCGGCGACCCCACAGTTGACGTGGCGAAGCCGGTCTCCGGTCGCCTGCTCGACCCTGCCGACCCACCCGTCCTCGAAGTCGACGCCGTGGCCGAAGGTGAACGAGTCGCCCACCCAGAGCGCGACCGGCGCGTCGCTCGGACGCGGCTGGCGCCCGCGCCGGTGACCGTCCGCGTCGGTGAAGACCTCCCAGCGCGACTCGCCGGTGTCGACGACCGCGCGCGCGTCCGGGTTCAGCGCGTAGGACGGTCGCTCTGGGGGGCGACGGTAGATCGCCAGCCAAGACGCATCCTGCGGCGCGAAGACGCGCACACCTGCCTCCAGCACGACGAAGCACACCGCGCCGACGATCGCGCAGGCGACCGCGGCGAACAACGCGCGGCGGCGCCGCCTGCTGCCGCGCGTGCGCGCAGTGGTGTCGTGGTGTGCGGTCATGGATACGAGAACCATCGGCTGGAGGTTGTCCCGTACTCGACATGGAACGAGCCTTCAGCCGCTCAGAGGCTACCGCGCGCGGTCGACGCTTCGACCGGCGGGGGTGACGACGAGGGCATCGGGCGCGGTATCGACGGCTGATCCGGTGAGACCGGTCTCGGATGCGTGCCGTCGTCGAGGTCTCGCGGTTGCGCCTGCGAGCGGGCGCCGCTCGCGCGCGTGCTCCGTTCGCGATCGCGCAGCGTCGGTGGCAACGGGGGATGCGCAGCGCGGTGTGTTCGCTGCGCGCGTTGTGTCGATTGCCCTTGCAGTTGGGAGCGCGGACGGGGTGTGATTCCGCGCCCGCTGGACGCTCCTTGGTTCGAACTCGGTCTAGATCCACCTCCATGCTGAAAGCTGCACTTGTCGGGGCAG
>CAZTQF010000292.1:0-4609 GCA_964615255.1 uncultured candidatus Brocadiaceae bacterium
GTCGCGACGAAGCTGACCTGCCCGTCCCACTCTAGTCCGAAGTCGGCGATCACCACCGAGATCCCTGCCTGCTGGGCCTCCTCGGCGACGCGCGCCAGCGCGGTGCCGTCGACCGGCATCAGCACGATCCCGTCGACCCCGCGCGTGATCATCGTCTCCATGACGCCGATCTGGGCTTCCCGGTCACCTTCGGGCTGCGGCCCGACCCACTGGATCTGCACGCCGAGGTCGTCGCCGGCCCGCACGCTGCCGGCGTGGACCGCCTTCCAGAACTCGTGGCTGGTGCCCTTGGGGATCACCGCGAGGCGGCGCCCGCCCGCGGCCTCGCCCCCGCTGCCGCCGCAGGCGGCGAGAGCCGCGACGGCGGCGAACGTGGAGGCGAGGAGGGCGGCGCGGCGGAGGAGCATCGTGGCGGGAGCGAGGAGGGCGAAGGCGGGGGATGCGCGAAGGGATCTTCGTCGCCCGCCGCGCGCGCTGTCAACTCGCTACTGTTGCAGCATGAGGATCGACTCCCACCAGCACTTCTGGCGCTACTCTCCCGCCGAGTACGGATGGATGGACGACCGGATGACGCGCATCCGGCGCGACTTCCTGCCCGAGGACCTCGCGCCGCTGCTGGCGGCGTGCGGCCTCGACGGCGCCGTCGCCGTGCAAGCGCGCAGCTCGCTCGAGGAGACGCGCTTCCTGCTCGACCTCGCGCGCGCGCACGACTGCGTCAAGGGAGTCGTCGGTTGGGCCGACCTCTGCGCCGAAGACCTCGACGGCGTGCTGGACGAGCTGTGCCAAGAGCCGCTGCTGCGCGGCCTTCGCCACGTGGTGCAGGACGAGCCCGATGACGACTTCTTGCGCCGCGAGGACTTCCAGGCGGGCGCGCGCAAGCTCGCGGCGCGCGGCCTCGTCTACGACATCCTGATCTACCCGCGGCAGCTCGACGCCGCGGTGTCGTTCGCCGCGGCGCTCCCGGACCAGCCGCTCGTGCTCGACCACCTCGCAAAGCCTGACATCGCGGGCGCGCGCACCGACAACTGGCGCAACGGCTTCCGCGGCCTCGCCGCGATGGACCACGTGATGTGCAAGGTCTCCGGGATGGTCACCGAGGCGGCGTGGAACGCGTGGCGACCGGACGACTTCCGCGCCTACCTGGACGAGGCCCTCGACGCGTTCGGGATCGACCGCCTGATGTTCGGCTCCGACTGGCCGGTCGCGCTGCTCGCGGCCGACGACTACCAGAGCGTCTACCAGCTGGTCGCGGACTGGGCCGCGGAGTTGTCCCGTGACGAGCAGGCCAAGCTGTTCGGCGGCAACGCGACGCGGTTCTACGGGCTCTCTTGAACCACGCGCTCAGCGCTTGCGCGCGCGCTCACCCGCCGCGAGCAGCGCGCGCACCTCGGCGGCCGCCGGGCCGCCCGGGTCCAGGCTCGCGAAGCGCCGCCACGCGGCGGCGCCCTGGCCTGCCTCGATCCTCACAGAGACGCCGCGCTCCTCTTCACCTTTGGACCACGGACCGAGCGCGTCCATCGCGCCGGCGCGCACGAGCCGCTGGACCGCGGACCACGCCTCGTCACCTTCGAGCGCACGTGTCTTTGCTCCTACGCGCAGCGTGAGCGTCGTCGCGACGCCGCCGTGGCCCGCCAGCAGCCGCGCGCCTTGGGGCTCGCGCAGCGCGAGGCGGCACCACTCCGCCAGCGCCGAGTCGCGGTAGGCCCGGTCCCACGAGTTGTGCTGAACGCCGGGGTAGACCGTGAGATGCGGCGCGCCGCCGGCCTTCTTCAGCTCGCCGCACAAGAGCTCGGATGCGCGCAGCGGCACCACGCCGTCGGCGTCGCCGTGGAACGCCCAGACCGGGGTCTCCTTGAGCGCGGCGACCTTCCAGCTGCCGAGCCGGTAGCCGCAGATCGGCGCGACCGCGCGCCACATCGCGGCGTGGCGGCTGCCCAGCTCCCACGAGCCCGAGCCGCCCTGGGACAGGCCGGTCAGCACGCGGCGCGAGGGGTCGATCGCATACTCTCGCTCCGTCGCGGCGAGCGTCGCGAGCACGAGGTCGCCGTGATCGCCCCACTGCGTCTCGGACTCGGGCTTCTGCGGGAACACCACGACGAACGGCCAGCGCTCGGGCGCGCGGCGGATCGCCGCGCCGAGACCGACGGTGACCTGCGCCTCGCCGTCGCGGCCGCACTCGCCCTTGCCGTTCAAGAACACGATCACCGGCCAGGGCTTGCCCGCGTCGTAGCCCTTCGGCACGTAGACTTGGTAGCGGAAGTCCTCGCCCTCCAGCCGCACCTGCTTGTCGACGAATCCCGTCACGGTCTGCGCCATGGTAGGTAGCGCGATCGAACACGAAAGGGCGAGCGTTCTGAGCATCGCGGGATCCTAGCCGACGGGCGCTCGGCGCGCGTTCCTGCTAGAACTCGGATCGTCTCATGAGCAACACCTACTTCGTCACCGGCGCGCTCGGATGCATCGGCGCCTGGGTCGTCGAGCACATCGTCCGCCGCGGCGACACGCCCGTGGTCTTCGACGTCGGTGGTGACCCCCGCCGGATCCGTGACATCCTCGACGACGACGCGTTCGCGCGCGTGCAGTTCGTCACCGGGGACATCACGGACCTCGACGCCGTCAAGCGCGCCGTCGCCGACGCCGCGCCGAAGGCGCTCATCCACCTCGCCGGTCTGCAGGTGCCGTTCTGCAAGGCCGACCCGGCGCTGGGCGCCCGGGTCAACGTGCTCGGCACCGTGCACTGCTTCGAGGCCGCGCTGGCAGCCGGCGTAGGTCGCGTCGTCTACGCCAGCAGCGCGGCGGTGTTCGGGCCGCCGGAGCCGGGCGAGCGAGCGCCCGACGAGCAGGCCGCCTGCGAGCCGACCACCCACTACGGCGTCTACAAGCGCGCCAATGAGGGCACGGCGCAGATCTACTGGCAGGACAACCAGCTGCCGAGCGTCGGGCTGCGCCCGCTCACGGTCTACGGCGTCGGCCGCGACCAGGGCATGACGTCGGGGCCGACGTCGGCGATGAAGGCGGCGGTGCTCGGCCGCCCGCACACGATCGCGTTCCAAGGCGTGACCGACTTCAACTACGTCGCCGACACAGCGGCAGCGTTCGTGCGCTGCGCCGACGACGCGCCCGCGTCCGGCGACGGCGCCAAGGTCTACAATCTGCACGGCGAAGCGGTGCAGGTCGCCGACATCGTCGCCACGATCGAGCGCCTGCACCCTGCCGCGGCGGGCACGCTGGCCGTCGACGGGCCGGTGCTCGCGATCCCTTCGCAGCTGGACGGACGCGCCATCCACCGCGACTTCCCGGGCCTCCCCGACACCCCGCTCGAGGACGGCGTCCGCGAGACCTTGCGCCGCTTCACCGCGCTGCACGGCTCCGGCCAGCTGGACACGCGCGACCTGCCCTAGCCTGCGCCTAGCGCCCAGGACCTGCCGCTCCGTGCTCGCTGCCGCGCAGCCCCGTGCGCGCGGCCAGCGCCGGCAGCGCGAGCAGCCCTAGCGGCCACAGCGCCGCGGCGGGCGCGGGCACCGCGCCGGAGGCGTAGGCGTCCACGAGCGCCCCGATCCCCGGCGCGAGCGCCGCAGCCAAGAGCGCGCCCAGCTGCGCCTCGACGCTGAGCAGCGTCGCCTGGTCTGCTTCCCCGCCACAGTCCGCGAGCCGGCCGACCTGGACCGGCCGCCACACGTTGTTGCCGACGGCGAGCAGGACGAACACCGCGACCGTGAGCCACGGCAGGCCGATCCATGCCAGCGCGCCGACGAGCCCGAACAGCGCGGCGAGGATCGAGGTCAGCGCCCGCGACGCCCGATCGGCCGACCCGAACAGCCGCTCGAACCGGTGCGCGCGCCGCGACGCCTGACTGGCGAGCACGAACATGCCGGCGGACACCAGGCCGACCAGCAGGCCCGTGCGCTGCTCACCGCTCCACGCGGCCCCGAACGGCAGCGCGACGACCAGCCCCTGGAGCAGCGGCTGGAGGTAGTCCTTGGCGACCTTGTAGCCGCCCCGGACCGCGACGCCGGCAGCCACGACCGGCCGCAGCCCGCGGTCGGCCACCACCCGCCGGGTGACCGCGGACAGCCGCTGCCAGGTCGCGGCCGCGGCCCCGCTGCCGCGGCCGACGGCGCCCTCGTCGAGCGCGGCCGGATAGGTCGCGAGGTTCAGCAGGTTGAGGAGCGCGATGACGGCGTAGGCCAGGAACATCGCGCGGTAGTCCACGCCCGCGAGCAGCAGGGCGCCGCCCACGGCGGCAGAGCACGCCGAGCCGAGCTGCGACCACGAGCGCGTCCGGCCGTAGACCGCGGTCTTCTCGTCGAGCCGCCCCTCGCTCCGCAGCCAGGACAGGATCATCGCCTTGTGCGTGCCGCTGCGGAACGCGTCGCCGACGCCGTGGCAGACCATGCCGAGCGCCAGCCACCAGAACGACGCAGCGCCCCAGGACCGCAGGCCGACGACGACGTAGGCCGCCATGCTCGCGACCATGCAGCGACGCCGGCCGACCGTGTCGGCGAGCGCTCCGGATGGGACCTCGAGCAGCAGCACCGCGACCTCCCGCACCGACACGAGCGCCCCGATCGCCGCGAAGTCCAGCCCGCGGTCCCGCAGCGCCAGCAGC
>CAZTQF010000293.1:0-4608 GCA_964615255.1 uncultured candidatus Brocadiaceae bacterium
AACCTCGACGGCAGCTCGCACACCTCCAGCCCCTCGAGGCCAGCGGCAGTCGGGAGTTCGGACCTCACCACCAAGGCGTCGCCCGGCAGCAGATCCGGCAGCCAAATCTCCCCGTCGTCATCCGGCTCGAACTCGCAGACCAAGGACATGTTCGTCCAACCCGCGCGCTGAAGCTCCACGGCGCCTTCGACCAGCGGGGTCCCGTCACACCGCTCAAAGCGGTGCGCTGGCGTACTGGAGACGACGACGTCCCCCACGTCGAACAAGACGTCATCACCGCGCTGGGGCAGATGTACGGCGACGATGCGCACGGCCTTCGAGCCTGCGTCCCGCACATACATCCAATGCGCGCCGACCAGAGCCGTCGGCATCAAGAAGCTCCCGTGGACTGCGTGCCACTCTTCGGGTTCGTCGGCGCCCGGCGGCGCGCCATGAGGCTTCACGAAGGCGACCTGCGCGCGCAGCGCGGCGCCGTCGTCACCGAGCACGCGGCCGGCGACCTGCGTGGGGGCGTACCACCTCAGGTCCACGACGCCAGCAGCCACCGACGCGCGGCGGTCGCCAGCGACGACGCGGACGCAGCCTTCGGCTTCGATCCAGAAGACATACTCCTCATCCGGCAAAGCGACGGGCTCGCCCAGCGCGACCTGCTCACGGATGTCGAAGGTAGCTCTGCGCGTTCGCAGCTTCAGCGAGGCGGTCTCAGGTAGATCGATCGCGCGGACGAGCACCCGCGGCCAAGCGCGACGGCTGGCTGCCTGCTCTTCATCACGGCGCTGCTGCGCAGCGTCTCGTTGCTCACGACGCTCTGGCGACAGCTGCACGACCTGCACGCCGTCTGCGTCGTCTCCGGAGCGCGGGGGCAACTGCAGCCGTAGCCCGTCGACGCCGGCTTCCGGGAAGAGCACCCGCCGCCCGTCGACGCGGACCCAGAGACCTTCGGGCTGACGCAGACCACATACACGAAAGGAGCCGTCGCGGCCTGTGCGCGCCCAAGGCCCGCGATGGCACTTCGACACGCCGACGGCGGCGCCGACGACAGGTCGCCCCGCCTCGTCAACGACGACGCCGCGATGCGCGACGGCAGGGTCCGCGCGCAGCACCAGCGGCCCGCCACCCGGGTAGTAGTCGGGGCTAAGGTAGCCGTAGTGCAGGTCTGGGTGCACCAGATAGAAGTGCGCAAGCTTGCTGTGGACGTCGACGCCCGTGAACGCCACCCGTCCGCTGCGGTCCGTGCGGCCGAACTCGAGATCTGGCGTGAAGCCGTTACCCCCGCAGAAGCTGACCAGGGCATCTGCGACCGGCTGGTCCCGCCAATCACGCACCTCCACAGGCAACCCGACGTCGGGCGGGAGCCGCACGATCCCGCCGTTCAGAGAGCGGAAATCCATCTGGTGGCCGTATCCCTCTGCGCGAACGCAGACCCATGTCCACGCGACGAAGCCAGGGGCCTTGTCGTCGACTCGCGCCATCACGAGGCCGTCGTTGTCAGCGAAGAAGCTCATCGCCGGCGGCTGCTCCGTGGCGACCTGTGGATCGGTCTCTGCCAGCAGGAGCACCTCAGCCCCAGAGATCGGTTGGCCCGTGAGGTCGTCCACCACGCGACAGGACAACCAGCGCTCGCCGAGGCTGTTGCCGACGACGTCGCTGTTCATGGGCGCCGATCCAGCCAAGAGCTGAGGCTCCGGATCCTGTGCGGTGCGCTCCATCGCATCCGCTGGTGCGATCGCTTCCTGACGGACCGGATCTGTCGCAGCGAGCTGTCCACCTGGCTGGCGAGGCTGGGAAGGAGTCGGCTGGCTCGCGGGCGGCGCGATAGGCGCACGGCCTGCAGTGCTCGCGATCCAAGCGGCCGTAACGACTGTCGCGGCGACGGCCGCCGCCCAGACAGCTTTGCGGCCCTGTGGCGCTCCGACCTGTGGGGGCTGCGAGGAGGCCGCGAGCGGAGCGATGAACGCAGCCCATCGCTGCCGGTCACCGCCATGCCGCTCGTCTAGGCGCACGCGCAGGCGCGTAACCGCGCGAGCGGTCCTGGATCGAACCGCGCTGTCCGTGATGCCGAATCGCTCAGCGCATTCTCGCACCGAGGCTCCCCGGTAATAGCGCCACAAGATGATCTCGCGATGCTCATCGGGGAGCGCGATCACGGCGCGCACGACCTCGGAGCGAACCTGCTCGCGCTCGAGCACCGCTGCGGGGGACGGTGCCTCGGGCCTAGGCTCAGCCGCGATCTCTCTGGTTGCCCGACGAGTCGCGCCGCGGTGCTCCTTGTAGACGAGCCGGCGGGCCACCGTCGCCAGCCAGCCGCGGAAGTTCCCGCGTAGAGGAGCGCCCTCCAGCGCGCGGACCATCGTCTGCTGGGCGACGTCTTCTGCGACGTGCTCATCACCGCAGAGGCTGCGCGCCAAGCGACGAACGAAGTCGAGGTCGGCGAGCAGGTGGGCAGGATTCTCCATGGTCGGGTCCGTCATCATGAAGGGAATCCCGCGACCGCTTCACCGTCCCCGCATTCTGCAAAATATCCTGCGTTTCTTGCTCTGCCCGCGTCTGGACGTCGCGACGTGTGAGTGAGCTGCTCCGGGATTCTCTGTGTCACTCGGCGGCACGCCTCGATCCATCCGCGCGCCGCGTCTCCGTCACCGAGAGACCGCCGCCCCTACTGGACCTGGAACAAGACGACCGGCGACGCCGGGCCGAGGACTCCCCCGGTGACGTCGATGCAGATCGCCTCCGCCACGAACGGAGCGAGCGAGTACGGACCGAAGACCTGCGTCGCCGAGGCCGCCACGAAGTGGAAGGGATCGGCGCCGACCGGTAGGGCCAGCTGGTCGAGGAGGACGGTCAGATTCGCGTTGGTGACGATGCAGAGCCCAAACGGTCCAAGGCCCGTGCCGGGGCCTCCGGGACAGAGATCGAAGCTCAGGAGGTTGTAGTACTCGCGCCCGGGCAGGAGGTTCTCGTTCGTCACCGTGACCGGCGCGCCGGGACCGGACTGATCCACGCGGATCGAAGGACGCACGAACGTGGTGGTGAACGGATCGTCGATTGCGATGAGGACCGGCTCGATGTCCGCCGGCCCGGGCTGCGTGTAACGGACCCCGGGAGTCGGGTCGTTCCCCGGCCCCCCGGGGTTGTAGAAACGCTGGTACCCAGCCGCGGCGGGGATCTCCACGGCCAGGATCTCCCGCATCGCCGCCTCGTCTCCCTTGAGGATGATGTCGATGTAGTTGTCGTAGTCCTCGGTGTAGGTCAGGTCGTACGAGCTCTGGAGGAGTCCGAGGTCGGCGAGGCCGACGATCCGGATCGTGCCTTCGGGGATCACGTAGTCCACGCCCGTCTGGGTGAGGATGGTGGTCGTGCCCCCGTCGTTGACCAGCAGCCGAAAGAAGCTGGAGAACTGGTCCGGCGTCACGCCCGTGACCCCGTTGGGAGAGAAGCCACCGGTGGTCAGGACACGCAAGCGAAACTGCGCGTCCGCCCCGTAGAGCGCGACCCCGTCGTTGACCGGCGCGGGGAACTGCGCCGGCGCCCCCTCTCCCTCCACGGACATCGGGGTCAGCTTGGCGCCCACGAGCGTGGGCCCGTTGTCGAGTTCGTAGGGGTTCGAGCTCACCTTGGACAGCCCCACCGCCGAGTGCAGCGCGCCGCCGGGACCGATCAGCATCAGCGGCGAGCCGTCGTCGACGATGTCCACCTGCACCGGGTAGATGGCGCCGGCTTCGCCGCTGACCAACCGGTTCCCCAGCTCACCCACCAGCACGGCGACGTTTCGCTCGTTGAACTCTTGGCAGGGGGCGATCGAGACTCCCGCGGGAGACACGCTCGTCCCATCGCTCAGGTGAACGAGGAAGTCCGAAGGTTGCACGGTGCTCGGAAGCACCGGCCAGCTGAACACGATCGGCATCGCATCCGTCTGGGTCGCGTTCGTCCCGAAGATGATCGGAACGGCCGGCACGGGGGCCGCGGAGGTCAGGGACCGCAGCGGCGGCTGGGACGTGCCGGGTGGCATCTGGATCCAGGTCCCCCCGGCCGCGCGGACGGCGAACTCGAAGGGCGCGACACCGATGATCCCCTCGAACCCGAACGCAGCGGACAGGATCTCCGGCTGCGCGCTCCAGAGATCGGCCGCGATGACCACGTCCTGCATGAGATCCTCGTATTGAGCCACCTGAGCGGCGGCAGCGGAACCCGGGACGATCGACAGCAACAGCGCGGACTCGGCGAAGAGGTGTTTCATGGGGAGGCTGAAGAGGTGTTTCATGGGGAGGCTCCGGGAGGTTGCGGCGGAAGGAGCTCCCGCCGCACCCGGTGGATAGCCGAGCGCGGCGACGAGCGCCGCCGCGAGGGCGAGGGCGGCCTTGCGAGCGAGCTTGGGCACAGTATTTCACGGGCGAGGCCCGCAGTCGGACGTCGTGTCGTGAGCCTACCGTGATTTGTCGTAAGCGGACCTCTCGGAGTCACTCAGCGATCGCTGACGGTGACGCCGATCTCGGCGGCGGAGGCCCAGGGGCCGCCCTTGTTCTCGGAGAGGACGCGGACCCGCACGTAGCGGGGTGGATAAGCGATCCAAACTGCCACTTGGCGGAGCCGCGGATCGTGGGGGTGGTT
>CAZTQF010000294.1:0-4572 GCA_964615255.1 uncultured candidatus Brocadiaceae bacterium
GGTGCGGTTGCCGATGGCATGCCGCCGTCGTTGGTCGTAGAACGAGCGACATGCTGCCTGCGTCCGCTCAGCTCGCTTACGAGGAGAAGGCCGCGCTGCTCGACTCACAGCTGGGCGCGCTCCGCGGCGCGGTGGTCGCGTTCTCGGGCGGTGTCGACTCCGCGGCCCTGCTGCACGCGTGCGTAGAGGCGCTCGGCGATCGCGTCGTCGCGGTCACCGCCGACTCGCCGTCGCTGCCCCGGAGCGAGCTGCGGGATGCTCGGCGGCTCGCGGCGTCGATCGGGGCGCGGCACGTCGAGCTGCAGACCGACGAGCTGGCGCGCGCCGGCTATCGCGCGAACGCGGGCGACCGGTGCTACCACTGCAAGAAGGAGCTGTTCGTGCGCGTCGCCGAGCGCCGCGCCGAGATCGCCCCCGGTGACTGGGCCGTCCTCTATGGCGCCATCATCGACGACCTCGGCGATCACCGCCCCGGTCACGCCGCCGCCGCGGAGCACGGCGTGCGCGCGCCGCTGGTCGAGGCGGGCCTGGGCAAGGAAGACGTCCGTCGCTACGCCCGAGCAGCCGGGCTCTCGGTCGCCGAGAAGCCGAGCCTCGCCTGCCTGTCGTCGAGGGTGCCGTTCGGCGCGCCGATCGACCGGGCCGTCCTGGCGCAGATCGAGCAGGCCGAAGCTGCCCTGCGCGCGCGCGGCTTCGCGCAGCTGCGCGTGCGCCACCACGACCGGCTCGCGCGCGTCGAGGTCGCGCCGGCCGAGCTGCAGCGCGCGTTCGAGCTGCGCGAGCAGATCGGCCGGGACCTGCAGGCGTGTGGATACACTTTCGTCTCGCTGGACGTGTTCGGATACCGCTCCGGCGCGATGAACCTGACGCTCGATCCGGACAACCGATGACTCCTCTCGCACTCCCCGCCGCGGCGCTGCTGGCGCTCGCGGCGCTCCTCCCTGCCCAGAAGTCGAAGATCACCGAGGAGCGCGTGCGCGAGACGGTCAGCTGGCTGGCGAGCGACGAGCGCAACGGCCGCGACACCGGCAGCCCCGAGCTCGAGGCGGCGGGCCAGTGGCTCGCGTCGCGGTTCGCCGCAGCCGGGCTCCGCCAGGTGCGCGAGGGCGCGTGGTTTCACGAGTTCTCCCTGCCTGCCGTGCGGATCGACTCGGCCACCGTCAAGCTCACGCTGACCCGCAAGGTCGGCGACGCGAGCGAGGACTTCGTGTTCGAGCCGGATCGGGACGTCCGGCAGTGGCTGCCGTCGGACGGCCTGCAGGGCGAGGAGCCTTGCACGGTCGCCAAGGTCGACGACCCGGTGCTGCAGCGGCTGCTGCGGGCGCGCTCTGCCCGGCGGCCGGTCATCGTCGAGTTGCCGATCACCCACCCCTACTGGACCAAGAGCGGGGGCGTGCACACGGTCTTGACGCGGCGGCGGCAGGCGGCGCGTCCGATGCTGCTCGTCCGCGAGGGGCTGCTCCCGCCTGCGCCGGAAGGGGACGACCGCGTCGAGTGGACCGCGGCCTGGGCGGTCGGACCGGCCGAGCAGGTCGAAGTGCCGCAGCGAAACGTCGTCGCGGTGTTGCCCGCCGCCGCTGACAGCCCGACGCGGGACGAGTACGTGGTGGTGAGCGCGCACTACGACCACGTGGGCCTCGGCAGCGCGCTGGGCGGAGACAACATCTACAATGGCGCGGACGACAACGCGACGGGCACGACCGCGGTCGTCCTGCTCGCCGAAGCGCTGGCTGAGCGGCGACTGCGCCGCAACGTGATGTTCGTCTGCTTCGCCGCGGAGGAGCGCGGGCTGCGCGGTTCGCGGGCGTTCTGCGAGCGGCCTCCGGTGCCGCTCGAGCGGGTCTCGGCCAACCTGAACATCGAGATGATCGGCCGGCCCGAGAAGGGCAACGAGCGCAAGTGCTGGATCACCGGCGCGGGCTACAGCGACTTCGCCGAGGTCTGCGCGCAGGCGCTCGCGACCGAGCAGGTCGAGGTCGTGCCGTTCCGCATGGCCGACTCGCTGTTCGGCGCCAGCGACAACGCGTCGTTCGCGGCCAAGGGCGTCGTCGCCCACTCGGTGAGCGCGGGGTCGCTGCACGAGGACTACCACCAGCCAGGCGACGAGGTGCAGAAGCTCGACATCCCGCACATGACCCAAATCGTGCGCGGGCTGTTCGACGTCACGGTGGCGCTCGCCGACCGCGAAGGAGACCTCTCGTGGTCCGAGCGCGGCGAGGCGTTCGTCGAGCGGCTCAAGGGCCGCCGTCGCTGAGCTAGCGGCTGTTCTGGCCGCGGTTGCGGATGATGACCGGCGCGCTCAGGCGCCCGCGCGCGGGGCGCTCGACGGGGGGATCGAGCGGCTCCTCGGGTTCCACGAGCTCTGCGTCGCAGCGGATGCGCCAGCCCCAGCCGTCCTGCAGGTGCACGGCGTAGGTCGGGGTGCGCAGCTCGTCGGCGTAGTAGCTACCCCGGCCGATCGGCTGCGGGGACGGGACCACGAGGTGGCAGCTCTGTGACGAGACGATCCTGCCCTCGCTGTCGAGGACGTCGAGGCTCACCCAGCTCTGGACCACCGGCTTCGGCGTGCGGTTCTGGTAGTGGAATCGGCACTTGAGGTATGCGCCCCCGGGGAATCCCTCGAGCAGGACCTCCCTCACGGTCACCCGGCCGTGTCCTTCGAAGTCGAATTGATGGGAGCCGATGTTCTGTTCGCGAAACACCTGCTGGGCCTGCTGGAACTCTCGCAGCTCGACCTCGAGCACGTGCTCGGGCACGCCGGACGGGCGCGAGGTCGCCGCCGGGCTGTGGCAGCCTGCGGCCAGGATGAGCAGGAGCGAGGAGAGGGCGCCGAGCTTGGTCGTTCGAGTCATGGTGTCGTCGGTTCGCCGATTGCAACTGGCGGGCCGAGCTTAAGACGTCGACGGTGGACGCGCCTTCCCGTTTGGGCGGGCGTGGCCTTTTCCTTTGACGGCCCGCGCGGCGGTCAACATCCTCTGCAGGCCCATGTTCGACACGCTCGCGACCGCCTTCGGCAACGCCTTCCAAAGCATCGTCGGTCAGAAGAAGCTGACCGAGAAGAACGTCGAGGACGGGATCCGCGCGGTTCGGCAGGCGCTGCTGGAGGCAGACGTCAACTTTCAGGTCGCCAAGGACTTCGTCGCGGACGTGCGCGGCCGCGTCGTCGGCCAGCAGGTGATCGAGTCGGTCGACCCCGGCCAGCAGTTCGTCAAGTGCTTCCACGACGCCCTGACCGACCTGCTGGGGGGGCAGGCTGTCGGCCTGCCGGTCGCGGACACCAAGCCGCTGGTCCTGATGATGTGTGGCCTGCAGGGCAGCGGCAAGACGACCACGTGCGGCAAGCTGGCGCTCTACCTTCGCAAGGAGAAGAAGAAGCGCGCGCTGCTGGTCGCGGCGGACCTGCAGCGGCCGGCGGCCGTCGATCAGCTCAAGACGCTGGGCAAGCAGCTCGGCGTGGACGTGTTCGCGGCGACCGAGAAGCTGTCGCCGCCCGACGTCTGCCTGCAGGGCCTGCAGTATGCCCAGAAGCACGGCCACGACGTCGTGATCTTGGACACCGCGGGCCGGCTGCACGTCGACGAGGACCTCATGCAGGAGGTGCAGCAGGTGCACGCGGTGACGCAGCCGCACGGTGTCCTGCTGGTCAACGACGCGATGTTGGGGCAGGACGCCGTCAACTCGGCCAAGGAGTTCCACGAGCGCCTGCCGCTGCACGGCTTGATCTTGACCAAGACGGACGGGGATTCGCGCGGAGGCGCGGCGCTGTCGATCGTCAAGGTCACCGGCAGACCGATCCTGTTTCAGGGCGTCGGCGAGAAGCCGGACGACTTCGAGGCGTTCGACCCCGGCCGCATGGCGGGCCGGATCCTGGGCATGGGCGACGTGGTCGGCCTCGTCGAGAAGGCCGAGAAGGTCATCGATGAGCGCGAGGCGCAGAAGCAGGCCAAGAAGCTTCAGAAGGGCAGCTTCAACTTCGAGGACTTCCTCAGTCAGCTGAACATGATCCGCTCGATGGGGCCGCTGAAGAAGGTGCTCGGCATGCTCCCCGGCGTCGGCGCTGCGCTGAAGAACATCGACCTGGATGACGACCACTTCAAGCGCATCGAGGCGATGATCCAGTCCATGACGCCCAAGGAGCGCCGCAAGCCGTCCTTGATCGACGTGCAGCGGCGCCGGCGGATCGCCGCCGGCTCGGGCAACCCCCTCGACGCGGTCAACGGCCTGCTCAAGCAGTTCAAGGCGATGCAGGACATGATGAAGAAGATGGGCAAGGGGGGGCTCGGCGGGATGATGGGCGGCGGCGGAATGGGGGGCATGGGCGGCATGGGTGGCATGGGTGGCCTGCTCGGCGGCGGAGGCGGCGGCATGGGCGGCTTGCTCGGCGGCGGCGGCGCCGGCGGTCTCGGCGGCATGGGCGGTCTCGGCGGACTGCCGGGCATGGGCGGCAAGGGGCGCGGCAAGGGCCGCGGCTTCCCCGGGGGCGGGCGCGGCTTCCCGGGCGGGCGGCGCCGCTGACGGGGGCGGCGCGGAGGGGTGTTGGGAGGCAAAAACCCCTGGCAAGACCTCGCGGGA
>CAZTQF010000295.1:0-4553 GCA_964615255.1 uncultured candidatus Brocadiaceae bacterium
GCTCGAGCGCGGGCTGACCGTCGCGTTCGCGGGCGACGTCGCGTCGCGCCGCTACCTGGACCTGACCTGCGCGGCGCTGCAGCGCGCCGGCGCGCGCGCGACGCTCGATCCTGCGGGCGCGCGCGTCGAGCCTGGCTACGCGCCGCCGCACGGGCCGCTGGTTGTCACGGGCGACTGGAGCGCGATGGGCGTCTGGACCTGTCTGAACCACCTCACGGGCTCGCGCATCCAGGGCGACCAGCTCGAGGCCGACTCGGACCAGGCCGACGAGGCGCTCGCGCACGTGCTCGCCGCGCTCCAAGGGCCTGGACCGCGCGAGGTCGACGTCGCGCCGCTTCCCGACCAGTTCCTCAACCTGGCGGCCGTCGCAGCGCTGCGCGACGGCGTGACCCACATCGTCGGCGCGGCCAACGTGCGCACCAAGGAGTGCGACCGGGTCGCGGTCATGGCGCGCGAACTCGAGCGGTGCGGCGCCGACCTCGACGAGCACCGTGACGGACTCACGGTGCGCGGCGGCGCCCCGCTGCGCGGCGCCGTGGTCGACCCCGAAGGCGACCACCGCGTCGCGTTCGCGTTCGGGCTGCTCGGTTCGCTCGTACCAGGAATCCACGTCGCGCAACCCGAGTGCGTCCAGAAGAGCTACCCGGCCTTCTGGGAAGACCTCGCCTGGGTCCACGCCAAGCACCGCCCCGTCGCCCTCGTCGGGATGCGCGGCGCCGGCAAGACCACGCTCGGCCGCGCCCTCGCTGAGGAGCTCGGCAGCTGGTTCGTCGACGCAGACGAGCGCTTCGAGGCGCGACACGGCTCCATCGCGGCGTTCGTCCGAGCGCGCGGCTGGTCGGCGTTCCGCGACGCCGAGCGCGCCGTGCTCAGCGAGTGCCTGCAGGCGGGCGTGGTGATCGCGACCGGCGGCGGGTGCGTCGAGGACGAGGGCTCGCGACGCCTCCTGGCCGAGCGCACCTTCGTCGTCTGGCTCGACGCCCCCGCCGACGTGCTCGCGGCGCGCGTAGCGAGCAGCGACCGCCCGTCGCTCACCGGCGCCTCGCTCGCAGACGAGGTGCCCGACGTGCTCGCGCGGCGACGCGGAGCCTACCGATCGCTCGCGGACCGCCGCGTCGACGCGACCCTGCCGCTCGGAGAGCAGCTGCAGCGGGCCTCGGCGCCCGTTCGGTAGCCGGCCACGGTCCGCACGGAGGTATGGCCGCCGCGGGCGCTCCGGTAGAGTCGCTGCCGCGATGTTCACGTCCCGGCTGCGCTACCTGACGGCGGGTGAGTCCCACGGGCCTTGCCTGACCGGCGTCCTCGAGGGGATGCCCGCGGGCGTTCCGCTCGACCAGGAGGCCGTCGCGCGAGACCTCGCCCGGCGTCAGCGCGGCCTGGGCGCGGGCGGCCGCATGAAGATCGAGCGCGACACCGCCCGCATCACCGCAGGCGTGATGGCGGGGCGCACGACCGGCGGCCCGATCGCGTTCACGATCGAGAACCGGGACTTCGCCAACTGGCGCGACAAGGACATCCCGCCCATGACTGTGCCGCGGCCCGGCCACGCGGACCTGACGGGCGCAGCCAAGTACGGCTACCGCGACCTGCGGCTGTCGCTGGAGCGCGCGTCGGCGCGCGAGACCGCCATGCGCGTGGCGGTCGGCGCGGCGTGCCGGGCGATGCTGCTCGAGTTCGGCGTCGAGGTCGGCGGCTACGTCACGGCGATCGGCGCGGTCCGCTGCGACGACGAGGAGCCTGCCGTCGAGCCCGCCCAGCTCCGCCTGCGCTTCGCCGCGGCCGAGGCCAACGACGTGCGCTGCCCGGACCGGGCGAAGCTCGACGAGATGCGCGCAGCGATCGAAGCCACGATCCGGGACAAGGACACGCTCGGCGGCGTCGTCGAGGTCTTCGCGACCGGCGTCCCGGTCGGCCTGGGCAGCTACGTCCAGGCAGACCGGAGGATCGACGCGCGGCTCGCGGGCGCGCTGATGAGCGTCAACGCCGCCAAAGGCGTCGAGGTCGGCGGCGGCTTCGCGACCGCTCGCCGCGCCGGGACCGAGGCTCAGGACGAGCTCGTCCGCGACGGCGGCGAGCTCGTCCGGGAGACGAACCGCGCGGGCGGCGTCGAAGGCGGCGTCACCAACGGCGCGCCGGTCGTCGTCCGGACCGCGATCAAGCCGATCGCCACCACGATCCGCTCGCTGCGGTCCGTCGACCTCGCGACCGGTGCCGCGGCGCAGACCCGCTACGAGCGCAGCGACTTCTGCCAGGTCCCGCGCGCGGTGCCGATCTGCGAGGCGATGGTCGCGATCGTGCTCGCCGACGCGCTCTGCGAGAAGCTCGGCGGCGACTCCCTTGAGGAGATGCAGCCGCGCTTCGACGCGCTGCGGCAGCTGCGGATCGACGAGCTCCCGATGGACGGCGTCCCCTGGCGGTTCGGCTACGAATAGCCGCCGTCAGCGGTTGAACGGCACCTCGTTGATCCAGCGATAGCCGCGGTCGGTCAGCAGGTGACGCCCCGCGTCGGCGCCGTCCTTAGCGGCCGGCGGCGCGGAGGCTTCGTAGGTCGCCAGCTCCCAGGCGCGCTCGGCCATCGGCAACAAGAAGCAGACGGCGACGACGACGGTCTTGGGCAACCACCGCAGCCAGCCGAGACCGGCCGAGACCCACACGTTCGGAGTGCCGGCGTCGGTCGGGTTGCGGTTGCCCATCAGCAGCGCCAGCAGCCGGCGCGCGTCGGGCACCAGGATCAGAAGCCCCATGAGGGTGAGGTGCGTCGAGTAGATCTTGACCGGCACGTCGTAGCAGTAGTTGAGCATCACGACGTTGGTCATCACCGCCACCGCCACGATCGCGCCGAGCAGGGCCGTGTGCCGCCAGAGCAAGAAGAACGCAGCGACGACCTCGCCGAGTCCGGCGAAGATCGTGTACGGCCGCGACGCGCCCATGAAGCCCCACACCAGCCCCATCGGCGAGGTCTCGCCCCAGGTCTTGTCGAGGCGGAGCTCGGACACCTCGGGGAACTGGTTGCGCGCCATGTTCACCTTGGCGAGTCCGTAGCCGAGCATCGCGAACGCCAGCACGTAGCGCAGGTAGCTCCGCGTCAGGTCGACGGCGGCGTCCCGGCGCACCGCGCGGCGCCGCAGCAGCAGGGTCCAGACCGCGGCCAGCGCGACCGCGAGCGCGAACCAGTCCAGCACGATCAGGTAACCCATCGTCGTGTCGCCGCTGCCGTTGGGCGGGACGAGCTCCCCTTGGAGCCCGAAGAACCACTCCCCGGTCCGGTGCGCCAGCCACGACTCCGCTGCGCGGCTCCACACGGAGAGCTTGCTGCTGACCCAGAAGAGCGGCTGGGACCACCCCTCCAAGAACGACATCCACTCGACCGCAGCGCCCCGGTCCAGGAGCCGCCCGATCGAAGACAGCGCGCTCGGAAAGGGGCCGGGCAGGCAGTAGAGCAGCCAGTAGCAGACCGTGAAGCGCAGCGCGAACGCCCTCAGCGGACCGATCGTCGGCGCGCCGGGCGCCGCGAGGAGCGCCTCGTCGCCGGCGCTCGGCCCGTCGATGTGCGGCCGCGGCCACATCCCGAGGACGAACAGCCCTGCGGCGAGCGCCGGCAGGGTGAGCCACCACGTCCAGAACGGCTGCCGCGGCGCGTCCTGGGCCGTCGCCATCGCGGTCCGCACCGCCGCAGGCATCTGGTAGCCGCGCGAGCGGCTCGACGCCGGGCGCGCGGCCCCGGTGGTCGCGACCGTGAGGTCCACGGCCTCCAGCGACACGTCGTCGAGCCACACCTTGCCCTTGCCGAGCACGAACACGCCGAGCGCGATCCGGGTCGCGTCGTCGGCGACGTCGAGCACGATGTCGTAGCGCTCCCACGCAGCAGCGGTGATCGGGCGCGACTGCATGTTGTCGAACGCCCCGAGCTGCGCGTTGCCGTCGTCGTCCTCGGGACGGTCCACGCGGCACCAGAGCTGCGCGCCGACGCCGTCGCCGAGCTCGGCGACGCGGACGGCCGCGCGGTAGCGCACGCGCTTGCCCTGCCAGGGCCCCGCGTCGATCGACTGCATCAGGTTGGACATGCCGCGCCCCTTGGCTGCCGACGCGTCGATCCGCGCCGCGCGCGCACCCTCAGCGGCCTCCTCGTCGACGACCGCCACGACCCCGCCCGTCGCCGACGAGAAGCGCCAGCCGGGCGGCGCAGCGCCGACCTCGCCGGCTTCCAGCGACGGATTCGCGACCGGCCCCGACGCGGGGTCCTGCTCGCTCGGGGCCTGCTCGCTCGGCCCCGGCGCGTTCGGAGCTTCGGTCGTCGGCGCAGCGACCGCCTCGGGCTTGGTCGTCCGCGACTCCTGGGCGAGGAGCGGCAGCGTCGAGGAGAGCGCCAGCAGCGCAGCGGCGGACGCGAGTCTTGCGAGGGCAGTGGGCATGTCTGGCTCCGTGGACGCGCAGATCGTAAGAACCAACGGCCGCGCGCGCCTGTCCCGAACCCAGGATCCGGCCGCGGAGGACCGTGTCGAACTACGAACAGCTCCAGACGGACGGCGCGACGATCAAGGCCTGGATCCGAG
>CAZTQF010000296.1:0-4551 GCA_964615255.1 uncultured candidatus Brocadiaceae bacterium
CTCTCGACCGAGAGCTGCCGCGACTGCGTGCCCAAGTACGGCTACGAGCCGGCGCACGAGCTCGACGACGGCGTGACGCTCTTCTTGGACACCTACCGCGCGGAGCTGTCGCTCGCGGCGGCTGTGCTCGTGGCCGTCGACTCGACCGGCGACCTGCTGGCGGAGACCACGGGTCTGGAGCGGCGCCGCTACCGGACGCTGCCGCTCGGCTACCGCGCGCGCTTCGAGGGCATGTCGCCGCTGGCAGCGCCTTCGACCGATCGGGCGCTGCGGTTCGCCTACTGGGGCGGTGTCGGGCGCCACAAGGGCGTCGACGTGTTGCTGCGGGCGCTCCGTGTCCTCCACGCGCAGCTGGCGGGTCGCTTCGAGCTCCACGTGCTCGGAGGCTTCGAGAGTGAGGCCTTTCAGCAGGAGCTGCGCGACCTCTCAGATGGCCTGCCGGTGACGTTTCACGGCGCGTTCGAAGCGGCGCAGCTGCACGCCGTCGCGCCCGACGTAGGCGTCTTCCCCAGCACCTGCATGGAGACGTTCGGGATCGTCCTGGACGAGTGCTTCGAGCTCGGGCGGCCGTGCATCGTCAGCGACCTCGGCGCGCTGCCAGAGCGCGCAGGCGGCGCGGGCCTCGTCACCCGCGCGGGCGACGCGGACGACCTCGCGCGCGTGATGCGGCGCCTGCTCGAAGAAGAAGCGCTGTGGCGTGGGCTGGTCGAGCAGATCCCGCCGCCGCCGCCGAGCGTCGACGCGCACGTCGACGCGCTGACGGCCGTCTACGCCGAGGCCCGCGCCGCGGCCGCCGCGCCCGCTGCTGCCCCGCAGTTCGCGCCGGTCGACGTGCAGCGCCGCCTCTCGTTCCTGCTCAAGCAGCGCGACACGGCGATGAGCCAGCTGCTGCCGCCTGGCGGGCCACGGTAGCGGCCGCGCCGCGCGCGCTCAGCGGCGGTGCCGGAACTTCCGGGACCACGCCTGCACCTTGGAGTGCAGGCGGGGGTCGACGCTCTCGGCGGCTGCGCGCAGCACGCCCTGGCTGTCGAGGAAGAGGACCCAGCAGTAGGGGCCTTCGAAGGGCGCGCCGACGTCGTGCGCGACGACCTCCATCGGCTGCTCGCGCAGCTCGCCGAGGTCTTCGAGCACGGCCTTCTGATCGGTCTTGTCCATGCCCTCGGGCCACGCCAGCACCCACTTCTGCGGGTACTCGAGCGGGTGCTGCAGGATGCGGCTGAGCGGGCGGATGGCGCGGCCGAGCTTCTGCGCGGGCGAGCCCTCGTCGACCTTGGGCAGCCACAGGACCAGGGTGCCGTCTTCGCCGACCGGGATGCCCTTGGCCTGCAGATGCACGAAGCTGTCGAGGTCGCCGCTCGGCTGCTCGCGGATGTCGAGGCCGTAGACCGGCGGGCTGAGCTCGTCGTCGAGGCGTTGGACGGTCGGCTGCTGCACGCGGATCGCGCCGGTCGAGGTCGCGAACCCGACGTGGCCCTCGATCGGGGTGCCGTCGTGCACGCCGTAGTTCATCACCGACTCGCCGTTGACGCGCACGTCGACCCGCGGTCCCCGGACCTCGAGCTCGTATTCGAACCAGTTCTGCTCCTCGGGGAGCTCGACGGTCTTGTTGCGGCGTCCATCAGGCAGGTTGCCGTCGCGCTCCCACAGCCCCGCGAGCGACAGCCGCACGCTGCCCTTGCGGTCGTTGGTCTCGCTCTTGCCGATCGCGTACTGGAAGTCGCCCGCCGAGAAGCCCAGCCGCACGTTGCGGTCGCGACGCGTGTAGCCGAACACGATCGCGCCCGAGACGTAGGAGGTCGTCCAGTGCACGCGTCCGCGCAGCACGTAGTGCCCCGGCTCCAGCCAGTCGACCGTGTGCGCGAACGCGTGCCGCTGCTGGGCGCGGCGGTCCAGCACGCCGGTGGCCTCGCGCGGCTTCTCGCGGCCGACGTGGAGGTCCCCCTCGGGCGTGACGTACCACAGGCCGCGCCGCCGCCGCTCCTCGTAGCTGGTGAGGCCGCTCTCGTCGAAGCCGGCGCCGCCGAGGTGCCGCGGCACGCGGCGCGGCGCGTCCGCAGACGCGTGCGAGCCCGGCGGCCTGCCAAACAGCTGGGCAAGGGCGGCGTGCTCGCGCGCCGTCGCGGCCGCTGCCGCGCGGTGCCCCGCCGCCGCCAGCGCGCCGGCGCGCGCGTCGAGCGCTTCGAGCCACGCCCGAGTCTTGGGCAGCTTGCCGAGCAGCGTCTTGCCTGTGAGCGTCGGCAGATCGGGGAAGTGCGCGTTCGCGAGCGTCGAGAACGCCTGGCTCACGTCCTGCTGCCCGCTCGCGCCGAGCGCGTCGGCGCGCGCGCGCGCGACCTCGGGGCGCCAACCGTCGGCGGTCAGCGACCAGACGCCTGCGGCGATGGTCGCGTCGTGGTCGGCCACCTCTCCGAGCAGCAGCGCCGCCTGGGCGGCGTGCTCCTGGCCATAGTAGGGCTCGGCGCGGTCGCGGCCCCAAGACCACGTCGGCTCGTCCATCACGAGCGCCGCCTTGTCGCCCTTGCCCGGGTTGTGCCGGTAGTCGCGGAGCCACTGGTTGCCGTCGCGCTTGCGGTCGAGCCAGTCGTAGCAGCCGCGCACGAACGTCCGCCAGTCCTCGTGCAGCTCATCGAACTCCGAAGGCCTGCCGTCCTCGCCGTCGCAGAACGTCGCGGTGAAGTAGCCGAGGGGGTCGCGCTGCCCGGCGCGCGCGTTCTTCTCGAACTTCTCCAGCGCGGCGGCGTAGCGCGGGGCCTTGGGCGGGTAGGTCTTCAGGAACGTGTAGAGCGAGTAGCCCGCGAAGTAGTTGTCGCGGTAGTCGTCGACCTTGCCTTCGAGCAGCTGCTCGAGCTTCCGCTTGCCGCCGTAGCCCTTGTAGAAGGTGTGCGCCGGCGTCCCGATCCGCAGCATGTCGCCGACGAAGTCCTCGTCGGTCATCTTGGCGTAGTGCGCGCCGGTCCAGTCGGCGTGACCCTCGACGTACCACGCCGGCAAGAACGGCCGGATCACGCCGTCGAAGCGGTGGGTCAGCTCGTGGGTCAACGTGCGGCCGAGGCCTGGGATCGTGCCCCAAGAGAAGCGCACGGTGGTGCGGTCGCCGGACTGAAAGCCCGCGGCCCACCAGTAGGGGGCTCCCTCGGTCTCCAGGTCATCGACCTCGGGCACGATGCGGGCGACGCCGCGGCGGCCGTCGAACGGGTCCTTGCCGTAGTGGGTGACGAGGCGGCGGTGGTGCAGCTCGATCGTCTCCGCGGTGCCGAGCAGCGTGCCGTGCCCGCAGATGGTCTCGACGCGGTAGAGGCCGTTGGGGCTGAGCGCGATGCCGGGGTTGTGCCAGTCTCGGTGCTCTGCCGTGAAGCGCAGGGACTCGTCGAGCGTCATCGCCTCGAGCTCTTCGATCGTCCAGACCTTGCCGGTCTCGACGTCGGCCGCGCGCTCGGACTCGAGGAGCTGACGGGCTTCGTCACCGAGCTTGCCGGGTCCATCGGGCCGGACGCCCTGGAGGTCCTTGAAGCGGACCTGGCGCGCGAGCCCGAGCAGGATCCGCGCCGCGCGCACG
Organism: uncultured candidatus Brocadiaceae bacterium; assembly: GCA_964615255.1. Taxonomy (GTDB): domain Bacteria; phylum Planctomycetota; class UBA1135; order UBA1135; family UBA2386. Next base: position 3,557 of record CAZTQF010000296.1, read on the forward strand.
CGCCGGTCGTTGATCGCCGCGGCGACGTCGCCGCCGCCCGTCAGCGGCGCGCCGGCTTCGCCGCTCTCGGCCGGGAGCGGCGTGCGCATCACTTCGCCCAGCGCGGCGTAGACCCGCTCGTAGTCGGGGGCGTACTTCGCCTGATGCGCGGCGACGTCGCCGGCGACCTTGCCGAGCGCGCTCGGAGCGCCTGCGCCGACGTTGAGGAGGACCTCGCTCGCCCATCGGACCATCAGCGCGCGGCTCGCGAGGTCCTTCCCCTTGGTCTTCTGCTTGGTGACGAACCGCGCCAGCTCGGTCACGGCGGCGAACCGCTGCTTGGTCAGCGCCTGGGCTTCCTTGACGGCGGACGCCGCGCCGTCGACCGCCGCGAGCAGCTTGCGGGTGCCGCTGTCGAGCTTGAGCCGGCCGCGCGCGTCGGTCGCGGCGCGCACGTACCGTTCGCTCCACTGCTGCAGCAGGTCCGGGTCGTCGACGCAGGCCGAGACCAGGTCGAGCAGCAGGTCGGGCGAGGCGGGGTGGAACTCCAGCGCTGCGAACAGGTGCGGCCTCGCGTCTGCCGGAGCACCCTTTGCGAGCGCGCTCTTCCCGGTCGCGCGTCGGGTCGTGGCCGGCCCGCTCTCGGGGAGCGTCGTCGCCAAGGAGAGGTCGCGCGGCATGGTGGCGCCCGGCGGGCACTGCGCGATCAGCGCCGCGTGCAAGAACAGCGCGCCGGCGACGGTCGGCCAGGCGCATGGCTCATGAGAGGTCGGCATGAGAGTGCGAGGTGCTGCGGGTGCGAGCGCCTACAGCGTCGGCTCGCTGCCGCCGCGGGGCAACCCCGTCCCTGTCAGCCGCCAGAGCGTGCGCCAGACCACGAGGCAAAGGAACGAGACCAGCGTCGCGAAAATCCGCAGGATGTAGCCGTAGTCGCTGTCGTCCTCGAGTGACGAAGGGCCGAACCAGAGGGCCGCCGACGCCAGCAGCAGCACGACCTGCCCGCCGCCGCGGCGCAG
>CAZTQF010000297.1:0-4538 GCA_964615255.1 uncultured candidatus Brocadiaceae bacterium
TCACGGTTTTCCCGTCCGGCGGCGAGGCTGTGTTCCGCGCCGCGACGCCGCAGGTCTTCCGAGACCAGGACAGCCTGCCCAGCGCGCGCAGCCTCGTGCGCGAGCTCGGCGCGCCGCTGACCGGCAGGCTGTTCGCGAGCGAGGAGATCCCGCGCGCGGACGCAGCGGAGCTGCTCGAGCTCTGGCAGCACGCGGTCGCGACGGCCCACGCGGCGCGCGAGCTCGCGCTGCGCACGGAGCTGTTCGCGCCCGACGCGGCCTACCTCGCCGGACTGCTGCACGACCTGCCGACCTGGCTCGAACAGCTCGATCCGACGCCGACCGACCGGCGGATCCTGCCGACCGACTGGGTGCTGCACTGGCAGCTCCCCAAGCAGCTCTCGGAGCTCTTGCTGGACCTCGTGGTCGCGCCGCCGGAGCGGCCGACGTCGGAGGCGCGGCCTGACCTCGCCGCCCTGATCCGCGGCGCCGAGATGCTGGCAGAATTCGCAGGCTACCGACACCCGGGCCGCGCCGCTCGCGCGCTGGAGTCGATCACGGCCGAGCTGGCGCCGTTCGAGCTCGACGTCGCCGCGCGCCTCCGCCAGCAGGTCGATGAGCGCCTCGCCCGCCACGGCCTCGCCCCAGGCGCGCCCCGGGTCGCGGGCGACGCGCCGCGCCCCGGCTGGCCCGCAGCCGACGTGGCCGCGGGAGCACAGGCGGCCGCGCCCAGCAGCGCGGACGAGCTGGTGTTGTCGTTGCTCGACCGCGCCAAGCACGAGCGCTACCGCGACATCCGAATCGACCTCGCCGAGGCCGCCGTACGCAGCGGCCGCTGCGACCGCGCGTTCTTCGCCAGTTGGGATCCCGTGGGCGTGACCCTGACTCTGCGCGCCAAGCAGGACGGCTCCTCCCGACGCATGTCGGAGACCAAGCTCGCGGCGTCGCGCCCCGAGGCCGCGCGGCTGCTGCAGGCGATCGCGACCCAGACGCCCGCGCTGCTTCGGACCGAACCCAACGGCGACGGCGCGCTGCTGCGCGCGCTCGCGGTCGACGAGCTGCTCGCGGTCCCTGTCAACGGCGACTTCGAGCGTCCCTCGTTCCTGCTCTTGGACCGGTCTCTGACGCTCAAGGCCTTCGACGAGCGCGCCGACGCGCTCGCCGCCCGCGCGCTCGGTTTGACGGGCTCGCTGCTGATCCAGAACCTGCTGCTGCGGCGGCGGCGGCAGCGCGCGCAGAAGTTCGCGCTGACCGACCCGCTGACGCGCCTGTTCAACCGCCGGATGGGAATCCACGCGCTCGAGCAGGCGGTCGCACGGACCGAGCGGGACCGCTCGCCGCTGACGGTGCTGATGTGTGACCTCGACCACTTCAAGCAGCTGAACGACACGCACGGTCACCTGCAGGGCGACGCTGCGCTACGCGCCACCGCCGACGTGCTGCGCACCATGGTGCGGAGGAACGACACCGTCTGCCGCTACGGCGGCGAGGAGTTCCTCGTGATGCTGCCGGACACGACGCCCGACGAAGCGACGGTGCTCGCGACCCGCATGTTCACCGCCGTCCACGCCCGCGGGGAAACGCTGGAGCTGCCGCTCAGCGTCTCGATCGGGCTGACCTGCCACCGGTTCGGCGACTCGGTCGAGTCCATGTTGCTCCGAGCAGACAGAGCCCTTTACGCCAGCAAGGATTACGGCCGCAACCGTTTCTCGGCCGACGTCGACTACGAGGACGACGTGCCCGCCGACGCCGAGCCGCGCGACCCGGGGCACGAGCGCTGAGCGGCCCGCAGGGCCGCGAGGAAAGGCCGACACGCGGTCGCTCACCTGGATATGCTCCGTCCAACTGTGCCCAGCACTGCAAGACCTGAGCTCGTCGCCGTCGCCGGCCCCGCCGGCGACCCTCCTCCAGAGGAGCCCGACCCTCCGCCGTCCCGATCGGGACGCGCACACGCTCTGACCCCGGGCGCGCTCGCGCTCGCGCCGTGCGTCGCGATGGACGACGGCGCGTTCGTCGTGGACATCGACGCGACGATCTCGCCGACCTACACGCTGCTCTCGCTGGCAGCAGCCGCGCTCGGCGGCTACGGCGCGGCGGCCGCCGCGAGCCTGATCGGCTACTCCCCCACCCGGATCGACCAGATGCTCGACGAGCAGCGGCGGCCCGATCGGGAGCGCCTGTCGGGCGAGCTGGAGCAGCGCGCGCGCGAGTATTTTGTCGTCGCGACCATCTACGCCGCCGCTGGCTGGGTGCTTGGACTCTGGGCGCTCCGCGGCGCCGTCGACCCCGCGAGCCACGGCTGGGCGCTCGGCCTGTGGGTCGCGCTAATGCTGTTCGTTGCTGGCAGCCTGCCCGGCGCGCTCGCCGACCACCGCGCCGAGCGCACCGTGCTCAACGTGCTGCCGACGCTGCGCGCGGGCTGGTACCTGCTGCGCTGGCCCTTGGTCCTGCCGCTCTACTCGTTCACGGCGCTCGTCGTGCGCGCGCTCCGCATCCAGCGCAAGGCGGTCACCGACCGCTCGGAGGTCCAGAAACAGGTCATGGCGGCCGTCGCCGACAGCGTCGACGAGACCGAGCTGGCCGACGCCGAGCGCACCTGGATCGGCAACATCGTGACGCTCAAGGACCAGCACGTCGCGACCGTGATGACGCCGCGGCCGGACATCGTCGCGCTGGACGCGTCCATCAGCCTGCGGGAGGCGGTCGACCAGGCGCTCGAGCACGAGTTCTCGCGCTACCCCGTCTACCGCGAGCGCCTCGACGAAGTGGTCGGAATCTTCTACGTGAAGGACGCGCTGAGGCTGATGCAGCAGGATCCGCAGAAGCTGGGCGAGACGCCGCTCCGCCAGCTGCTGCGCGAACCGCTGTTCGTCCCCGAGACCACGGGCGCAGCGCAGCTGCTGCGCCGGATCCAGGCGAGCAATCAGCACATGGCGATCGTCATCGACGAGTACGGCAGCACCGTCGGCATCGCGACCGTAGAGGACCTCGTCGAGGAGATCGTCGGCGAGATCGAGGACGAGTACGACCCGCCCAGCTCCGAGCAGGGCAGCGACCAGATCCGCGTCATCGAGGCCGGGCGCGTGCTGGAGATCCCCGCCAGGAGTTCCGTCCAGGAGATCAACAAGCTGCTCGGCTCCCAGCTGTCAGAGGAAGGCGACTGGGAGACGGTCGCCGGCCTCGTGATCGCCAACGCGCATCGCATCCCTGCCAAGGGAGAGCTGCTGGTCATCGGCGACGTCGAGTTCCGCGTCCTCGAAGCAGACGAGCGCCGGGTCCAGCGGCTGCGCGCCACGCTGCTCGAGGCCACGCCTGCGGAGGACGCGCGGTGAGCGCCGCAGGCGGCGCGCTGCGGCGCGCTGGCCGACCGACCTCGGTGCAGGCGATCGTGCTGCGCCGACGCGACTTCCGGGAGTCGAGCCGGATCGTGACGTGCCTGACCCGCGAGCAGGGCAAGATCACGGGCCTCGCCAAAGGCGCGCACCGCCTCGACAGCCCGCTGCTGGGACGCATCGACTTCCTCAACGAGCTGCACGCCACCTTCTCGGCCGATCGCGGCGGACTTCGCATCCTGACGCGCGCGACCCTGACGCGCGAGCGCCGCGCGCTGCGACGACCGCGACGGTTCCTCGCCGCGGGCCACGTCGCGTGGCTCGTCGACGTCGCGAGCCAGGAGGGGCGGTCTGACCCGCCGTTGTTCGACCTGCTGGTCGGCGGCCTCAACCTGCTCGAGCGCTGTCCGCTCGCCGCCGTCCCGAAGATCGTGCTGGGCCTGGAGCTGCGCCACCTCGAGGTGGTCGGCGCGCTCCCCGACCTCGACCACTGCGCAGAGTGCGGCGACGAGCTGGGCCCGTCGGCGTTTCGCCAGGCGGACACGCTCGGGCTCGCGTGCCGACGGCACGCCGGGTTGCCGCGCCAGAGCGTGCCTGCGCGCGCGCTCGCGCTGCTCCGCGCGCTGCGCGCCAGCAGCGGCCGCGACTGGCCCGCGCTCGACGCGGACGAAGCCGTCGCCCTGGCCGCGCCGCTGCCAGCCCGGTGGCTGGCGGCGGCGCTGGAGCAACGCGCTCCGTACCGCTCGCTGGTCTTCCCAGAGGCCCGCGGCTCGCAGGCGCTGGGGGGCGCGCGGCAGCAGTGATCCGCTTCCGCTGCTAACCGTTGCCGCAGGACGGCCAGTGCCCGAACATCACGGCGCATGACCACCCGCCCCCTCGCAACCGCCGCGCTCGGCCTGCTCCTGGCCGCCGGATGCGCCAGCGGCAAGGGCCTGCTCCCCGACGCGGCGCAGCAGGTCACGAACGCCGAGGCGCAGGTCGCAGGAGGCGACTACGCGGGGGCGCTGGACACGCTCGCGGGGGTCCGCGACGAGCTGTGCCCCAAGCCGCTCCGCGACCGGCGGGACCTCGCCCGCGCGCGGGCCGAGTTCGGCCGCGGCGAGCTCTGGGAGAGCTACTTGATCCTCGAGCGCTTCTCCGACGAGCACCCGCTCAGCGAGCTCCGACCGCAGGTCACCGAGCTGATCTGGTCCGTGGGCGGCGCGCTGCTCGAACGCGACGAGAGCT
>CAZTQF010000298.1:0-4536 GCA_964615255.1 uncultured candidatus Brocadiaceae bacterium
CGCGTCCCTGGAGAGGGCCCGCGCCGGGCGGCACCAGCACCCAGTCGTCCGGCACCCGGCGCGGGCCCTCTCCAGGGACGCGCACGGTGCGGTCGTGGATCCCGGGCGCGACGATCTGTGGTTCTTGCGGCACGGCCCGGATCCTAACCCGGCGCGAAGGCTCAGCCGCCGCCGCCTTCGCCGCCCCCTCGCTGGCCGCCGCCGTTCCGGCCGCGCCCCATGTCGGGCAGGCCGCGCGTCGGCTCCTTGAGGATCTTGCGGCGCAGGCGCTCGAAGCCGGCGAGGTCGCCGCGCTGCGAAAGCACGGTCATCGCCAGCTCGAGCCAGCGCTTGGTCTCGGCGTCGGGCTCGCTCCTGACCGAAGGCTCCAGCGCGCCCAACAGCTCCTGGTCCCTGCGGGCCGCCATGGCGTAGGCCGCCGCGGCGCGCACGTCCGGGTCATCGTCGTTGAGCGCCCGGCGCATCAGCCGTACGGCCTCGACGCGGACCTCCAGAGCGCCGGCTGCGACCGCAGCCTGTGCGCGGACGAAGGCATCGTCCTCCTTCTGCAGCGCGCGGTCGACGGCGGCGACGGTCGCCTTGTCCTTGGGCGCGACCGCGACCGCGGCGCGCAGCAGCCATCCGCGGGTCTCGGGGTCCTCTTCGCGTTTGAGCTGCTTGAAGATCGCCTTCTTGCTCTTCGACGAGGCCATCATCCACAGGCCCGTCGCGGCCTCGCGGCGCTGGGTCGCGCGGCGGTTGTCGAGGAAGTCCTCGAGCATCGGCGCATAGGCCGTCGGCGAGAGCCTGCTGATGGTCGAGAGCACGAGCCCCGTCATCATGCCGCGGCCGCCGCTGAGCTGCGCGCCGACGTACTTGACCGCGGACTTGTCGTCGCTCGTGAGCAGGGTGGTGTAGTTCTGGATCGCGCCCTGCCAGCCCGCGCCTTTCTTGAGCGCCTGGATCGCGTCCTTCACCTGCTGCTTGGAAGGGGGCAGCAGGAGGTCCTGCTGGGTCTCTTCGCGCTCTTGGTAGCGAAGGTCGGTCGGCGCGCGCATCCGGTCGCTCCGCGGCCAGCGGAAGGTGGCGTCGACCTTGCGGACGCCGTCCTGGACGAACCACTCGAGCTGTCCGACGGTCATCCGGTGCGCCGCCGAGCTCAGCACGGTCTCGCCGTCGGGGTGAACGAGGACGTGGTGGGGGGCCACGAACGGCGCGCGCGGCGCGGCGCCCAGGTAGCGCTCGAGGACCTGGAGGCGTTCTTCGTCGCCGCGCTCGCTGTCGACGTCGACGCGCAGGCAGACCACGTTGCTCGCGAGCTTGCGGAGGCTCGCGTCGCGGTAGGCCTGGATCAGGGCGTCGCTGTCGCGTTCGCCCGGCACCAGGACCGCGACCAGCAGAGGGCGCTGCTGCTGCGCGGCGGCGGCCAGCGCCGCCTCGAGCGAAGGCTGCCAGGAGAGCTGGGCCTGAAGACCGGCGCAGAGGCCGAGGGCCGAGAGACCGGCGCGGATGGTTTCGCGTTGCATGGGAGCGGTCGCTCCTGGGGGCGGCAAGAGTGTAGCACCTGCTGCGGCTCGCATGCACGACTCCTCGCCGCGGCCGCCTCATGGAGGGGCGCGGCGAGCCGGGCTCGCGGCCCGGCGCTAGAACCAGGCCTTCTTCTCGACCTGGTAGGTCCGGACGAACTCTTCGTCGGACTTGGTCAGGTAGATGATGCCCTCGATCAAGCCGATCAGGTTGCCGAGGCCGCAGGTGCAGACCGTGATGACGATGCGGAGGATGCCCCCCTTGACGTCGTCGATGACGAAGCGGTGAATCCCGAGGCCGCCGAGGACGACGCCCATGACGCCGGCGAGGACGCGCTTGCTTTCTTGTGAGCTCATATTGGTTGAGGTGTAGGTCTACCTGGGAGTGCGAGAGGCGCAGACGGTCGCCGCGGCGCGCCTCGGATGCAACCAGTTACCGTCCGGCCGCGACCTCAGCGGGGCGCGCGGAGCACCCGGAGCCACTCCTTGGCCATCAGCGCGGCGCCTGCGCGGCTGGGGTGGACGCCGTCGCGTGCCCAGTGCTCGGCGGGGTGGTGCTCGAGCGCCGCCTCGAACATCGTGTGGAACGGCACGAACCGCGCGCCGTGCTTGTCGGCGACACGCCGGCTCGCCGCGCGGTACTCGTCGAACTCCGGGAACCACGTCTCGTCGACCGAGCCGCACGGCAGCACGAAGGGCTCGCATACGACCAGGCTCACGTCGGGCAAGGCCGCCCGCGTGCGCGCCAAGAGCGCGTCGTAGTCGCGCTCGTAGACCTCGGGCGTGCCGTCGTACTTGCCGTTGCGCGTGTGCCAGATGTCGTTGACGCCGATCAGGATGCTCAGCACGTCGGGCTCCAGCGCGAGGCAATCCTCTTCCCAGCGCGCGGCGAGCTGGAAGACCTTGTTGCCGCTGACGCCGCGGTTGAAGACCTGCACGGCCTCCGGGGCTGCCGCGACCATCAAGCTGTCGGCGGTGATCGACGCGTAGCCGCGGCCGAGGCCCTGGGCGCTGTTGGCGACGCCCGCGTGCTTCTCGTTGCGAGAGCGGCCGGCGTCCGTGATCGAGTCACCCTGGAACAGGATCGTGAGGCCCGCGACGTCGAGCGGCTCGGCCGTGCTTGGAGCGGCGCACGAAGTCAGGGCGCCGAGCAGTCCGGCGAGGGCGAGGGACAAGACGTGACGAGTGCGATCGCGCATGGACGCACGATACGGACGCGGCGCTGCGGAGACGAGTCGGCGGGTAGGCGCTGGCGCGCGGCGCGCGCGGTCGTGCGGCGGCTCGAGGGGGCTCCGCGGCGTGCGGTCGAGCGCAGCGGCCGGGCGCTCCGCGGGACACCTTTGCGAACAAATGGGTATTTGGCTGGCTCTGCGCGCTGCGTATCTTCGTCGCCAACACACCCCTGCCATGGCCCCTTCGCAGCCAGTCAACCGGCCTGCCCTGAGTCTGCCCGCGCCCGAGGACGGCGCGCGGACGTTCTCTCCAGGCGAGCTCGCCGAGCTCTGCGGCCTGCCGCTCGCGTTGCTGCAGCGGTGGGTCGACCACGGCCTGTTGACGCCGCGCGAGGGGACCCCGCCCCGGTTCGGCTTCCGGGCGACCGGCACCGTGCGCACGCTCGCCGAGCTGCGCAGGGCCGGGTGGACCGCGCCGCGCATCAAGGCGCGGTGGCTCGAGGCGCAGGCGGTCGTGAAGGATCCTGACGAGGCGCTGTCGGGGCTGCTCGCGAGCGTCGGAGAAGCCGCGGTCACCCTGCGCACGGCCGACGGCAGGCTCGTCGACAGCAGGGGGCAGCAGCTGTTCGATTTCGGCGCGGCGGCCGCGGTCGACGGCGGCGCGCTCCTCAACATGCGCACGCCACAGGACTGGTTCGCGATCGGGGTCGAAGCGGAGGCCGCCGGGCGTCCTCAGGACGCGGCGCGGGCCTACGAGCACGCGGTCGCCGGCCGCAGCGCGGAGACGCACTTCAACCTCGGCAACTGCTACTACGAGCTGAAGCGCCGCCACGACGCCGCCGAGCAGTTCGCGCTGGCGGTGGGGCGCGCGCCGAACTACGCCGAAGCCTGGAACAACCTCGGGATCGTGCGCGGCGAGCTCGGCGACGGCCCGGGCTCGGTCACGGCGCTGGAGCGGGCGCTGGCGCTCGTGCCGCACTACGCCGACGCGCACTACAACCTCGCCGAGGCGCTCTCCACGGTGGGCGACTTCGACCGCGCCCGACAGCACTGGCGCGCCTATCTGACGTTCGACCCCAACTCACGTTGGGCCGAGCAGGCGCGCAGGCGGCTGCAGAACCCCCTCGGCTAGCGCGTCTGGCGCCGGCCGGCCCCCGTGGTCATCAGGGCCTTCAACTCCGCGAGGTGCCGCTCGTAGACGTCGCGCGGCAGGCAGCCGTGGCGCTTGCAGAGCGCCGCGGCCATGCCGACGACCTCTCCCATCATGCCGCACGTCTGCATCACCCGGACGGCGCCGAGCGCCTCGTGCGTCACGCTGATGTCGCGGCCGGCCATGAAGAGATTGTCGATGTTGCGGCTGTAGAGCGCGCGGTAGGGGATCCAGTAGGGGCCCTTGTAGGAGTAGCCGTTGCCGCGCGTGTAGTCCGAGATGAACTCGTCCCCTTCGACGCCCTTTTGGAAGGCCTTCTTGGGGAAGTGCAGGTCGATGTGCCAGGTGCACGGCACGGCGGCGTCCTCGTACGGCTTCAGGTCGCGGAAGTCCGCGCCGGTCACGACCACGTCGCCGAGCAGGCGCCGCGACTCCCGCTTGCCGGCGATGAACGCGGCCCACTTCAGGCGCTGGTTCGGATACTGGCCGTCGACGTTCTTCAGCGCGTCCCACGCGCCGTACATGGCGCGCAGGTTCTGGTCGCGCATCCGCTCGAGGTCGGTGATCGGGTGCTTGTCGAAGCCGGTCTCCCAGAACCAGCCGCCAAGCGACGAGAGGTTCGCCATGCCGCGCTCGCCGTCTTTCAGCGGCTTGCGGCCCGGGAACGGCTTGTCGCTGAGGTCGACGGCCCAGGGGCAGCGGGGGAACG
>CAZTQF010000299.1:0-4530 GCA_964615255.1 uncultured candidatus Brocadiaceae bacterium
CGGCCCGCTTCGAGCGTGAAGGTGATCTGGCTCGGCGAGCCGAACGCAGGCACGACCGGGCTGACCAGCCCTGGCAGCGGCAGCAGGAACGGGAATTGCCCGTACGAGGCGACGTAGAAGTTGCGGTAGAGGTCGCTGCTGCCGCCGGGGACCGGCGCGCTGTGACACGACTTGCAGGACGTCGCGTTGTACATCGGGCCCAGGCCGTCGCTCGGCTTGAAGCGGCGCAAGAAGACCTCGCGGCCGCGCTCGAACGACGCCAGCTCGGCGGCGGTCAGGTCGGGCATCGGGTCGCCGAGCTGCAGGGCGGGCGGCGCCGGCGGCTGGATCGGCGGCGTCGGCGTGGGGTCCGGCGTGACGCTCGGAGCGGCGGTGCCGCTGCCGCAGGAAGCGAGCAGCAAGGCGCCGAAGAAGCTGGTCGTGAGGTGAGCTTTCAGCATGTCAGCGTTGGCGCCGCGCGGCGATCGGGATCGCTCTCGTGGCGCTCAGCAAGCGTAACTCGGGTTGCGGAGGCGAAGATATCGCGGCCGAGCGCCGGCAGCTGTCGGCGCCGATGCCATGGCGCGTTGGCGGCCGGGTCTCAGTTCGGTCCGCAGTATTCAAGGCGCGGAGGAGCGCCTACGGCCCGGTCTGCGGGCCCGAAATCGCGGCGGCCCTCGGTCCCTCTGCCGTTTCGTCGTATACCTTGCAGCGACCGGCAGTTCGCCGGTCCCGTCGAAACCATGAAGATCCTCCTCGCGATCGTCGCCCTGAGTGGCCTGCTCGTCTGCCAGAACGGCGCCCCGAAGCCGTCGAAGCCCTCGCCTGCCGGCAAGCAGCCCGCCGAATCGGGCAAGCAGGACCCCAAGAAGCCCGGCGAGCAGAAGCCAGGGAAGGGCTCGCAGGACCCCAAGGTCGAGCGGCCCGAGGAGGACGCGCCGATGCCCAAGGGCACCGACCCGGCGGACATCGCGGCCATGCGCAGCGCCGAGCAGATGCTGGAGGTCGAGAAGCGCCTCCAGAAGGAGATCAAGGCGGGCAAGATCACCGGGCTCGACAAGATCCTGCCGTTCGACGAGCTGACCTCCTGGCCCTACGAGGACGGCCTCAAGGGCATGCCCAAGCGCGTCAAGGAGCTGTCGGGCAAGAAGGTGCTGATGACCGGCTTCATGCTGCCGATCGACGAGGTGCAGAACATCAAGGAGTTCCTGCTCGTCGAGTCGCTCTGGTCGTGCTGCTACGGCCAGCCGCCCGACATCCACGGCATCGTCCGCGTGGTGATGCCCGAGAAGAAGACGACCGACTACTTCTTCGACCCGCTCAAGATCATCGGCACCTTCAAGGTCGAGTCGACGGTGATGGACGGCTACTGCGTCGACATCTACCAGCTGCACGTCGAGAGCCTGGAAGCCATCAAGTTCAAGTAGCGCCCGGCCGCCCCGGTCCCACGGTCGGTTCGGGTGCGGCAGCCGATTCTGGGCCTCCGTCGAGTTCGGTCCCACCGGGTTTTCCCTAGAGGGTGCACAAGTGGGCGCGAGCGGGCTGCCGATAGGCCCGCGGATGGCTCGTCCAACCGAACGCAACATCCGACCGTCGTCGTTGGTGTGGCGCCTCGCCGCGGGGATCGGCGCCGGCGCCCTGCTGTTCGCCGTCTGCGCGGGGTGGCTCGCCGCCGGCTGCAAGACGCACGAGGCCGCAGCCGCTTCGGCCGCGAGGGACCGCGTCGCCGCGGTCGCGCTCGCGGCGCGCGCGGCGCCGCTGCTCCAAAGCCGCGACCTCATGCGGCTCTCGGTGCTGGCCGCGGTGGCGGGGGACCCGCAAGAAGACCGCGTCTTGCTGCTGGACGCGACCGGCGAGGTCGTGATCGACACCGCGCTCGCGCTCGGCGGCAGCACCCTGCCGCTGCTGGCTGCGGAAGGGGTCATCCAGCGTCACGTCGACACCGCAGGCGCAGCAGCGCTGCGCGAGACCGCTGCGCCCGTGCGGTTTGACGGGGCGATAGCCGGAGAGGTCCGGCTGCTTCGCGAGCCCGTTCGCTCCCTCGCGGCGTTCGACTGGGCGTGGTTCGGGTTCGCGCTGGCCGCTGGGTTAGCGCTGGCGGCGCTGGCCGCGTGGCTCGCGTCCGCCTGGTCCGGCCGCGCGCGCCGCGCGACCGACGCGCTGGTTCGACTGGCTTCGGGAGAAGCGCCGGGCGGCTTGTGCGAGGACGCAGACGAAGAGTTCCGCGGCTTCGGGGCCGCGCTCCGCGAGCTCGAGCAGGTCGTCGCTACCGGCCTCGAGCAGGTCCGCGCGGCCTACCTCGAGATGGCGCAGGCCGTCGTCGAAGGACTGGAACAGCGGCAGCTGGTGCCGCCAGGGCGCGGCGAACGCACGGCGCAGCTCGCAGCCCGCCTCGCGGACCGCATGCAGCTGGGCGCGAGCGAGCGCGACGACGTGCTCGCAGCGGGCCGGCTCGTCGACCTGGGCAAGGCCTCGCTCCGGCCGACCCTCCTGCAGCAGCAGGCGCCGCTCGACGCCGACGACTGGGCGTCGCTGGAGCGCCACCCTGTCTACGCAGCGGAGCAGCTCGAGCGGGTGCCCGCGCTGAGCGGCGTCGCCGCGTGCCTCCGGCACCAGCTAGAGCGCTACGACGGCCGCGGCGGCCCTGACGGCCTGCGCGCGGACCGGATCCCGCTCGGCGCGCGATTGCTCGCCGTCGCGTCGGCCTACGACGCGCTCACGACGGGCGGCGCGATGGGGTCTCGCGAGGCGCTCGAGAAGCTCGTCGGCGCCAAGGGCGAGGTCTTCGATCCGCTGCTCGTCGACCGATTGTGCGAAGAGCTCCAAGAGCACCCGCCCGAGGAGGTGGCAGCGCGCGACGCGGCGGCCTTTGGCGTCGCCGCGTGGCGCGAGCTCGAGCCCGATCCGGACGGAGAGGAGTTCGCCTGCGCCGACACCGACGCCGAGCTCGAGGTGGTCCCCGAAGCGGCCGTGAGCCAGGGGCAGCAGCCGTGAGGCGCCTCCTCGCGTGGGGCCCGATGCTGCTGGCCGCGTGCGCGCTGGCGCCGGCGGATCCGTACGAGCGGGCCCAGCACGAGCTCGCGCGCAGCCGGCTGCTGCGCGCGCTCGAGGCGCTCGACACCGTGCCCGTCTCGCACGCGCGCTATCCCGACGCGCGCCAGGCCGCGGTCGACGTCGAAGGCCGGGTGCGACGGTGCCACGAGCTCGTGCTCGAGGCCCTGCGGCTGCGCAGCGAATGGCGTGACCTCGAAGCGCTCGAGCGGCTGCGGCGGGCGCAGGAGCAGTGGCCCGCGGCGCCGAGCCTCGCGCGTTGGATCCGGGTGACCGAGCAGCGCATCGCGACGCTCGGTGCCGCAGCGCCGGTGCAGGGAGATGACCCTGCCTACAGCGCGGAAGTGGAGGGCGCAGCGGCGGCGCCCTTGCTCGACGTAGCGCCGCCCGCTCCCGAGCCGTCGCTGCAGACCGCGCCCGCCCCCATGGCGGAGTCGGCGCCGCCTCCGTCGCCCGCCCGGCCAATAGCGGGAGCAGACCCCGCAGCCGCGGCTGCCGCCCGGCCGCTTGCCCCCGAGGCTGCGGCGGCGAAGCTGCCCGAGTCACCGAAGCCCGCGAAGTCTGCGCGGCCGCTGCCGCTGCCGCAGCGCTTGCCCTCTGCCGAGGTGGCGGCTGAGTTGGCGTCGGTTGAGCGGCTGCTCCTTCAGGGTGAGCGTGGTCGCGCGCTCGCGTCGCTCGACGCGCTCGCGCGCGCCTGTCCGGCGGACACCGAAGTCGCGCAACGGCTGGTGACGCTGCTGCGGCAGCGCGCGCTGCTGAGCTACGGTAGCGGCCGGCTCGATGACGCGCTGTCGGACTGGCGGCGCATCCTCGAGGTGCAGCCGGGCAACGACGAGGCGCGCGCGCTCTCCGCTCGCGCGGCAGCCGAACGCGCCGGGATTCGCCGCCGCTAAACCGGCCAAGCGCGTCCGGCGTCGTGCAGGTGACGCGTCGGTGTCACGGGGCGCGTCGCGCGCGCGGAGAAAAAAGCCGGGGGGGAAACTTCGGGAAAAAGGGGAAGAAGGAGAGTCAAGTTTTTACGCCCATTGCGGACAACCCCCGGCCGGGTGTGCTCTCAGCGCGCGATCCGCTCACGTGGTATCCGCGCTTCGTGTGTGATTGCTCGTGACCTGCGCTCCGCGATACGAGCCCGAGCGGGACTCGTTCCCTCGATGCCATGGCGGAGACGCAGCCTCCTTCGATCGCTTGGAAAGTAGCCTTCCCGGCCGCTCGGACCAAGTCCGAAGCCGCGAAGAACCGACTCAGTTCCGGGTCGGGCGCTGGCGGCCACGGCCTGGCGTAAGCACGAGCGCGCGCTCGGCTCGCCGGGCGCGGCAGCCGGCCGGCACGAGCGTGGTCGCGGTGGGCTCCTCGATGACGGCTGGCCCGGTCACGGTCTCGGGCATGCTCTCGCGCCTGTAGATGCGCATCCGGGCGCCACCGAGCGGCGCCCGGCGCAGCCGCGGCGGCGCAGCGCGCTGGCCGCGGGGTGCGCCCGGCAGGGGCTTGGACGACGCCTCG
>CAZTQF010000300.1:0-4530 GCA_964615255.1 uncultured candidatus Brocadiaceae bacterium
CGTCGACCAGCCGCTGCTCCTCGGCCGCCGGGTCGTCGGCGCCCTGGATCTCGCGGCGGAACACGATCTTGGCAGCGCCCTCAGCACCCATCACCGCGATCTCGGCCTTGGGCCACGCGAACATCGCGTCGGCGCGGATGTGCAGGTTGTTCATCACCGTGTAGGCGCCGCCGTAGGCCTTGCGGGTGATCACCGTCATGCGCGGGACGGTCGCCTCACAGAACGCGTAGAGCAGCTTGGCGCCGTGCGTGATGATGCCGTTCCACTCCTGCTCGGTCCCAGGCAGGAAGCCCGGCACGTCCTCGAGGCACAGCAGCGGGATGTTGAACGCGTCGCAGAAGCGCACGAAGCGGGCGCCCTTGATGCTCGCCTTGATGTCGAGCACGCCCGCGAGGTGCGCGGGCTGGTTGCCGATGATCCCGACGACGCGGCCGCCGAGGCGCGCGAAGCCGACCAGGATGTTTTTGGCGAAGCGCGCGTGCACCTCGAAGAACTTGCCGTCGTCGACGATGTGCTTGACGACCGCCTTCATGTCGTAAGGCTGGTCGCTGGAGTCCGGCACGATCGAGTCGAGCGCCTCCTCCGTCCGGTTGGGGTCGTCGTCTGTCGCCAGGAACGGCGGGTCCTCGCCGTTGTTGAGCGGCAGGTAGCTCAGCAGCTCGCGCAGCTGCATCAGACACGCCGCGTCGTCGGGCGCGGTGAAGTGCGCCACGCCGGACGTCTCGCTGTGCACGCGCGCGCCGCCGAGTTCTTCGGAGGTGGTGTCCTCATGCGTCACCGTCTTGACCACGTCGGGCCCGGTGATGTGCATGAAGCTCGTCCCCTCGACCATCATGATGAAGTCGGTGATCGACGGCGAGTAGACCGCGCCGCCGGCGCACGGCCCCATGATCGCGCTGATCTGCGGGATCACGCCGCTGGCCATGGTGTTGCGCAAGAAGATGTTCGCGTAGCCGGCGAGCGAGACGACGCCCTCCTGGATGCGCGCGCCGCCGGAGTCGCACAGGCCGAGCACCGGCACGCCCATCTTCATCGCGAGGTCCATGACCTTGGTGATCTTCTGCGCGTGGGTCTCCGAGAGGCTGCCGCCGAACACCGTGAAGTCCTGCGCGAACAGGTAGACGGGCCGGCCGTCGACCTTGGCGCTGCCGGTCACGACGCCGTCGCCGAGGATCTCGTTCTTCTCGCTGTCCATGCCGAAGTCGCGGCATCGGTGCGTGACGAAGCGGTCGATCTCGACGAAGGTCCCAGGGTCGACCAGCAGGTCGATGCGTTCGCGGGCCGTCAACTTGCCGCGCTCGTGCTGCGCAGCGACGCGCTGCGCTCCGCCGCCCTGCAGCGAGCGTTCGCGGAGCTCTTGCAGCTTCTCGGTTCCGTTCGGGTCGGTCATCGGTTCGATCTACGCGTGGGGGTCCTCGACGAGCTCAGCGAGCACGCCGCCGAGGTGCTTGGGGTGCACGAACGCGACCTTGCAGCCGTGCGCGCCGGGGTTGGGGGTCTCGTTGAGCAGCGGCGCGCCCGCGCCACCGAGCTCGGTGATCTTCTGCTGGCAGTCCCCCACCTGGAAGGCGAGGTGGTGGATCCCGGGCCCGCGCTTGTCGAGGAACTTCGCGATCGGCGAGTCGTCGCTGGTCGGCTCGAGCAGCTCTACCCGCGTCGCGCCGGCCTTGAGCACGGCGACCTTGACCTGCTCGGTCGGGACCTCGTCGACCGACTCCAGCCGCAAGCCGAAGCCGTCGGTCCACTTGGGCAGGGCCTCGTCGAGGGAGCGCACCGCGACGCCGATGTGGTGCAGCTCCTGGATGGGTTGATCGGTCATGGTTCTTCGCGCGGCGATCTGCGGCGGAGGATGTTAGGCAGCGAGCGGCCAGGAGGCGAGGATGAACGAGCCTTGCCGGAGTTGCCAGAAGTCGAGACCGTGCGCCGCGGCGCCGCGCCGCACCTCGTCGGCCGCCGCCTGCGCGCTGTCCACCTGCAGCGCGAAGACCTGAGGTGGCCGATGCCCGCAGCGGCGCTGCAGGACCTCGTCGGGCGACGGGTCACCGCGGTCGAGCGGCGGTCCAAGTACATCCTGGCCCGCTTCGACGGCCCGGCCGCGCCCGTCGCGCTGATCCACCTCGGCATGACCGGGCGCATGATCGTCGACGTGATCGGCGCGCGCGCGACGCGGCCGGAATACCGCAAGCACGAGCACTGGCGCATGGACTTCGGCGACCGCCTCGTGCGCTTCGTCGACCCTCGCCGATTCGGCGCGCTCGACGTCGCCGAGGGCGACGGGCTCGCCACCCATCCGCTGATCGAGAACCTCGGCGTCGAGCCGCTCGAGGACGGCTTCGACGGCGCCTTCCTGCACCGCGTGACCCGCGGGAGGCGGGTCGCGATCAAGCAGCTGCTGATGAACGGCAACCTGATCGTCGGCGTCGGCAACATCTACGCCAGCGAGTCGTGCTGGCGCGCGAAGGTGCGGCCCCGTCGCGCCGCAAAGTCGCTGACCAAGGCCGAGTGCGAGGCGCTCGCGACCGCGGTCCGCGAGGTGCTGGCCGCGGCGATCGCAGCGGGCGGCACCAGCTTCCGGGACTACGTCGGCGTCGGCGAGGACGCGGGCTACTTCGCGCGCGAGCTGCGCGTCTACGAGCGCGCCGGGGAGCCGTGCCCGCGCTGTCGGGAGGTGATCAAGCGCGCCGTGCAGCAGGGCCGCAGCACGTACTGGTGCAGCGGCTGCCAGCGCTAGGCGCGAGGCGCCGCTGCCTCGGCGGCGGCGGGACGGGGCTCCCGCACGCCCAGCCGGATCGCGAGGTAGGAGCCGAGCTGGCAGCCCGCGCCGAGCAGGAGCACGCCGCGGAAGCCCATCCGCTCGGTGAGCCCCGACGCGCCGACCGCGAACAGGAACACGCCCAGCTGCATGCAGAAACCCCGCAGCCCCATCAGCGCGCCGAGCTGTTCGCTGGGCACGAGGCCCGAGACGAGCGCCTGCAGCGGGCCCGTCCGGGCAGCGGCCGCGACCGCCAGCAGACACCCGACAGGCAGCAGGTAGTCGGCGCCCCAGGAGCGCGACAGCACGAAGAAGCACACCACCAGCGCGCCTGAGGTGACGAGGACGAACCGGCGCTTGCCGACGCGGTCGGCGAGCTTGCCGAAGCCCGCGCTCCCCAGCACCGACAGCGCGCCGAGGCCGACCCAGAGCCAGACCTGGTCTTCCTTGGCGACGATTCCCTCGTCGTCGAGCCAGGACGTCGCCAGCTGCACGACCGTGAAGAACGAGCCGACGTGCAGCGTCGTCGCGATCAGCACCGCGAGCACGCCGCCGTTGGCGAGCAGCGGCAGCCGCCGCGCGGTCGGGGCCGGCGGCAGCGGCGGCACGCAGCGCACCGTGAGCGCGAGCGCGGCGACACCGACGGCGGCCTGGAGCGCGAAGGTCGCGGGCCACCAGCCGAGCGACGCGAGCCAGACGGTCAGCGGCAGCCCGACCGGGATCGCCAGGAACATGCCGGCGTTGAACCGGCCCATCACGGCCGCGCGCCGCTCGTAGGGCGCGAGGTCGGCCGCGGCGGCCGAAGCGGCCGCGTAGGCGAGGCCGCTGGCGAAGCCAGACAGCGCGCGCGCCACCAGGAGCGGCCAGTAGCTGTGGACCAACAGGTGCGCGACGCTCGCCGCGACGAAGACCGCGAGGCTGCCGCCGAGCACCGCCCGGCGGCCGAGCCGGCGGCCGGCGTCGGCCACGACCAGTGCGCCGACCGCCGAGCCGGCGCCGGCGGCAGCCAGCAGCATCGCGCCGCCGTCGTCGCCGAAGCCGAACTCCCCGCGCACGAACGGGAGCAGCGCCCCCATCACGTTGGAGTTGAGGTTCAGCACGAACGCCGACATCGCCAGCGCCGCGACCGCGACCCCTTCGCCGCGCGCGGGCAGCGGGACCGAATCGGAGGGTGTGGGTTCCGGCGACGACACGGCCGCGTGACTATCGAGCAAGCGCGACGCGAAGTCTCGCGCGGATTGCCCTCGTCCCGCCGCGCGGCCGCGCGGTAGAGTTCCTGCCGATGAAGCGCGCGCCCGTGGAGACCGTCTCGTGAAGATCGCCATCCTCGGAGGCGGCATCTCCGGATGCGCGCTCGCGCGCATGCTCGCGAGCGACGGCCACCGCGTCACGGTGCTCGAGAAGACCGAGCGCGTCGGCGGACTGTGCAAGAGCCGCAGCTACGACGGCTTCACCTTCGACGAGGCGGGCGGCCACATCATCTTCTCCAAGGACCAGGACGTCCTGCAGTGGCAGCTGGACCGGTGTGGGGGCGACGCCGGCACGCAGAAGACGGTGCGCAACACCAAGATCCGGTGGCACGACCGCTGGGTCCCCTACCCGTTCGAGAACGGCGTCGGCCACCTGACCAAGGAAGCCACCGTCGACTGCATGACGGGCTACATCGAGGCCTACGTCGGTCGCCGCACCGGCGCGCCGTGCCCGGAGAACTTCGGCGACTGGATCCAGTGGCGCATGGGCGACGGCTTCGCGCGCCACTTCATGGTTCCCTACAACAA
>CAZTQF010000301.1:0-4528 GCA_964615255.1 uncultured candidatus Brocadiaceae bacterium
GCCTCCTCCAGGCCAACCCGCTCGAAGAGGTGGCGCGGCTCGCCGGCCGTGACGCGATCGACGGCGTGCCCACGCCGCCGCAGACCCGGACGTCTGCTTCCAGCGCTGCGGTGAGCCCTGATCAGGCCGCGACCCCTGCCCAGCCTGCTACCAGGTCGCAGCGCCGACTCGGCAACCCCCTGAATCCGAACTACACGTTCGACAAGTTCGTGGTCGGCCCGTGCAACCGCCTGGCGCACGCCTCGGCCCTGGCCATCGGCGAGAACCCTGGTCACGCCTACAACCCGCTGTTCGTCCACGGCAACGTCGGGCTCGGCAAGACGCACTTGCTGCAGGCGATCTGCCACACGGTCCTGCGCCGCGATCCGAACGCCCGCGTGCTCTACATGAGCTGCGAGGACTTCACCAACAGCTACATCCAGGCGATCCAGGCCCACGACATCGACACGTTCCGCGACTACCACCGCGGCGCCGATGTGCTGGTGATCGACGATATCCAGTTCCTGGCGAACAAGGAGAAGACCCAGGCGGAGTTCTTCCACACGTTCAACGCGCTGTTCGACGGTCAACGCCAGATCGTGCTGTCGTCCGACCGGCCGCCGGTGGAGATCCCGACGATCGAAGAACGGCTGATCAGCCGCTTCAAGTGGGGCCTGGTCGCGGAGGTGGAGACGCCGTGCGTCGAGACGCGCAAGGCCATCGTGAGCCACAAGGCCGCAGGCCGGGGCGTCGAGCTGCCCGAAGACGTCGCCCAGTTCCTCGCGGAGCGCGTCACGTCGAACATCCGCGAGCTGGAGGGTGCGGTGATCAAGGTCGTCGGCTTCGCCGCGATCACCGACCAGCCGATCACGCTCGCGCTCGCCGAGAGTTGCCTGCGAGGCATGCCGATGCGGCGGACCCAGGTCACGGCCGAGGAGATCATGAGCCTGATCACGGCCGACTTCGCCATCACGGCCCGGGAGTTGATCGGCAAGAGCCGGACGCAGTCCGTGAGCCTGCCCCGTCAGATCGCGATGTTCCTGCTTCGCGAGCACACGGAGAACTCCCTCGAGGACATCGGCAAGATCTTCGGCAACCGCGACCACACGACGGTCATCTACGCGGTCAACAAGATCCGTCAGCGCTCGCAGAAGGACCGCATGTTCAAGGAGACGCTCGACAACCTGAGCAGTCGCCTCGTGACGCGGTCGTTCCGGTCGTAGCGCTGCCCAGCCAGCCGCTTGCCGCCGCGTGCGTGCACGTCAGCGCTCGAGAACCGGCGACGGATACGCCCCAGAGGCCGCGTTCGCAGCGCTGCTTCGTTTGGCGCAGCCACGGCGTCTCGTGCTCTCTCGCGGGCGCTCCATTCCCCCAAGAGAGACACCAATGACCGTCCAGTTTCTTGACACATTGCGCACTCCGACCCGCCCCTGCCAAAGCAGGAGCCCGGCGCCGGTCACGAAACCGCTGAGTCGTCTCCGGACACCGTTGGGAACCGCTTCGGACAACCCTGAAAGCCGTCCGGACAGACCACCGCAGCTGGCTCGTTGTTCCCCGGAGAGCGCCGCCGATCGAACTTCCTTCCCAGCGGTTTCCATCGTTTCTCAACGAACGAGAAACGGCACGAATCAGTCCTTTCGAGTCGATCCTCGGGGGTTTGGGCGCTACCTTCTCCACACTTGTGACGGCACGGACGAGTGAGGAATAGAGAGAATTCTCTACCTAAGAAACCTCACCCCGTTGCGGGCGCAATCGACCAGACCCCAGCTGCGCATCTGAGCAGCGACAGCCACCAGATCACGCCCTAGGATTCTCCGTTCTGGAGCCTCCCGCCAGGACCGCGACAGCGTCCCCCAAGCAACCGTGCCACTCGCCCCAACAACGATGAAAATCCTCTGTGATCGAACCGCGCTGCTCGAGGCCTTCAGCGTGGTCTCGTCCGTGGTCCCTTCCAAGACCACGAAGCCGATCCTTCAAAACGTGCTGCTGCGCGCGGACAGCGACGGGATCTCGCTGTTCGCAACCGACCTCGAGATGGCCGCGAAGGTGCGCCTCGAGTCGGTCAAGGTCGACTCCGAAGGAGTCGTGCTCCTGCCCGGCAAGGAGACCGCTGCGTTGCTTCGTGAGCTGACGGATCCGACGGTGACCTTCGAGAGCTCGGAGCTGCGCTGTCGCATCGAGAGCGGCGGCGGGTCCTTCGTGCTGCTCGGGGAGGATCCGGAGCAGTTCCCGGCTGAAGTCTCGGTGCAGTCGGGCAAGCGGCTGGACATCTCGTCGGGGGTGATGGCGCGGATGATCCAGGAGACCGTGTTCGCGGCGGCCCGCGAGGAGACTCGCTACGCGATCAACGGCGTGCTCGTGGACGTGGGCGGCGGCAGCGTGCGACTGGTAGCGACCGACGGCCGACGCCTCGCCATCAGCTACCAGAACGACGTGCAGACCGACGAGGACGCCTCCTTCAAGGTGGTGGTGCCGCTGCGCGCCCTGCAGACCCTGGCCCGCGCGCTGAGCGATGAGAGCAAGGACAACTTGAGCGTGGAGGTAGGGGACAAGCAGATCGTCTTCACGACCGGGCAGATGCAGCTGGTAAGCCAGCTTCTGGACACCCGCTTCCCCGATTACGAGGGCGTGATGCCGAAGGCCGCGGACACGACGGTCGAGGTCCAAAAGGCGGTGCTCGAGGGAGCGCTGCGGCGAGCGGCGATCCTCTGCTCGGCCGACATGAGGATGGTCCGGTTCGACGTCGGCGACCAGCAGATGAGGATGACGGCCGAGAGCACGGCCCGCGGCCGCGCGGACGTGGCGATCGACGCCGACGTCAAGGGGGCCGGCGGCAACATCAACTTCAACCCGGACTACATCCTTGAGGCGCTCCGACAGAGCGACATGGAGCAGATCCGCCTCGACATGTCCGACGACTCGATGCCGGCCAAGTTCACGCTCGGCGAGGCCTTCACCTACGTCGTCATGCCCATCAGCGGGGCATAGCGCGTGACGCAGCGAAGAGGATCCGATCCGCTCGCGATCGGAGATCTGCTCAAGGACATCGTCAAGCAAGCAGGCTCCGGCAAGTCGCGGCGCGTCTTCCTCGACGCGCTCGAGGAGGCGTTGGGACCTGAGCTTGCTGCACACTGCCAGGTGCTCAGCAGCCGGAAGGGCAAGCTCGTCGTCGAGCTCGACTCTGCACCCCTCTACGCAGAGCTCAGCGGCTTCCGTCGCGAAGAGCTCCGAACCCGCATCAACCAACTTGTCCCAGACCAGCCGATCGCAGAGCTCGCGTTCCGGCTCGGTGGCACGGGACACGCCTGAACCGACCCATATGGCTGAAGAAACCAAGTACGACGCCAGCTCGATCAAGGTCCTCGAAGGTCTTGACGCTGTGCGCAAACGCCCCGCGATGTATATCGGGGACACGGGCCTTAGGGGCACCCACCACCTTGTCTGGGAGGTCGTCGACAACTCGGTCGACGAGGCTCTCGCCGGTCGCGCGAGCCGCATCGACGTCCGCGTCCACAAGGACGGCTCGATCTCGGTCCGTGACGACGGCCGGGGCATCCCCGTGGACATGCACGCGAGCGGCAGGCCGGCGCTCGAGGTCATCCTGACCAAGCTGCACTCAGGCGGGAAGTTCGACAAGGGCAGCTACAAGGTCTCGGGTGGCCTGCACGGCGTCGGGATCAGCTGCGTGTGCGCGCTCGCCGAGGTGCTCGAGGTCGAGATCCACCGGGACGGCAAGGTGCACCGGCAGACCTACGGTCGCGGTGCGCCGACGAGCGAGCTCAAGGTCATCGGGCAGACGGAGACGTCGGGCACCATGATGCGGTTCAAGCCGGACCCGCAGATCATGGAGGTGACCGAGTTCTCCTACGAGATCCTGCGCAAGCGGCTGCGCGAGATGGCCTACCTGATGGGCTCGGCCAACCTGCACATCTCGCTGTTCGACGAGCGCACCGACGAAGGCGAGGAGTTCAACTTCCCCGAAGGTCTCGTCGAGTTCGTCAAGGACCTCAACGACGGCAAGAACGCGATCCACAAGGACCCGATCTTCTTCCGTCGCGAGATGCCGTCGGCCGAGGACCCCGACAAGCGCTACGAGGTGGAGATCGCGCTCCAGTACAGCGACGCGTATCACGAGAACGTCTACTCGTTCGTCAACAACATCAACACGATCGAGGGCGGCACGCACCTCGTCGGGTTCCGGACGGCGTTGACGCGGTCGCTCAACAACTGGGCCCGACAGGAGAAGGTCCTCAAGGAGAAGGACCCCGTGCCCGGCGGCGATGACTTCAAGGAAGGCCTCGCGGCGATCGTCTCGGTCAAGGTGCCGGACCCCCAGTTCGAGTCGCAGACCAAGATCAAGCTCGGCAACCGCGAGGTGCAGTCCGTTGTCGAGACGGTCGTCGGCGAAGGCATCCGCACCTACTTCGAGGAGAACCCTTCGGTCGCCAAGGGCATCTACGGCAAGGCGCTCGACGCGCTGAAGGCGCGCGAGGCCGCGCGCAAGGCGAGAGACCTCGTGCGGCGCAAGTCCGCGCTAGAAGGTGGCGGC
>CAZTQF010000302.1:0-4514 GCA_964615255.1 uncultured candidatus Brocadiaceae bacterium
CTCGCCCTGCTGCCCGCCCTCTCCCCGCTCTTGACGCCACCCGCCGCCGACGGCGCGGCAGCCCTCCCCGGACGCGCGTGACCACAACCTCTTGACGAAAGTGCGGCACCGACCGGCGAGCTCGAACGCCTGCCTCACGGCGCGAAAGCGCCACGGCATCCAACCAAAGGGCGCGCTGTCCAGCAGCGACAGCGTCGCGACGTCTCGGCCTCTCCTGCAGAGCTGCTGAGCCACCTCATAGGCGATCATCCCACCGATGGAATAGCCGGCCACGTGGACCGGGCCGGTCGGCTGAAACGACGTGATCTCCTCGACGTAATGGGCTGCCATCGCCTCGACGGACAGGTCACGCTCCCCTACGCCGTCGAGTCCGAGAGCCTGCACCCCGAAGCACGGCTGGTCAGAAGGCAACAACTTCGCGAGCTCGACGAACCCGAACACGGTGCCGCCCCAGCCATGGACGAAGAACAAGGGCGGCTTGGACCCGTGAGGCTGCAGCGGGACGAGCGAGCTCCACGGCGGCGCCCAGTCTTCGTCCATGAGGCGGCGCGCCATTTCCGCGACGGTCGGAGAATGAAAGAGCGTCGCGACAGGTATCTCGTGGCCCAACAGATCTTCGATTCGCTGGACGAGCTTGGCCGCCAGCAGCGAGTGGCCGCCCAGGTCGAAGAAGCTGTCCTGCGTGCCGACCTGCTCCACGGGGAGCAGCTCCCGCCATATCTCGAGTAGCTGGCGCTCGAGCTCCGTTTGGGCAGGCGTAGCCACGACATCCTCGCCCAGCACGCGGCCGCCGCGTTCTCCCAGGGCCCGGCGGTCGAGCTTGCCGTTCGCGTTGAGCGGGAGCTCGTCGACCACGAAGAAGACCCCGGGGACCATGTAGTCCGGGAGCTCTTTCGAGAGCGCGCGCTTCAGCGTCGCGCGGCTCGAAGGAGACCCTTCTTCCAAGCTGACGTAGGCGGCGAGCTGCTTGTCGCCAGGGCTCACGTCGATGGCCAATACGGCGCAGCTCGTGACGCCTGGCAGGGCCCCCAAGACCGCCTCGACCTCGCCGGGCTCGACGCGGAAGCCCCGGATCTTGACCTGGTCGTCCGCTCTGCCGACGAACTCAAGGTTGCCGTCACCCCGCCACCGACACAGGTCGCCCGTCCGATAGACGCGCTCGGCCCGGTGCCCGATCCGGAGCTCGCAAAAGCGCGCCGAAGTCAGCTCAGGGCGGTTGAGGTAGCCGCGGGCGAGGCCCGGACCGCTGATGTACAGCTCGCCGGTGGCGCCGACAGGAACCAGCTGCCGCGCCTCGTCCAGGATGTAGACCCGGGTATTGGCGATCGGGCGACCGATCGGGACCGGGGCGCCCACGTCGCGCTGCGTGATCCGATGCGTGGCCGTGAACGTCGTCGCCTCCGTCGGGCCGTAGCCGTTGATGAGCTGTGTCTGCGGCAACGCAGGGATGGCGCGGGCGACGTGGGCCGGCGAGAGCGCTTCGCCGCCGATGAGCAGCTCCTCGAGCCCCCCGAGGGCGTGAACGTCGCGATCGACGATCTGGTTGAACAAGCCCGCGGTCAGCCACGCGGTCGTGATCCCCTGTTCGGCGATGAGCGCGGGGATCCGCTCCATGGCGTCCCTCCCAGGCGGCGCCACGACCAGCCGGGCGCCGTGGAGCAGCGCCCCCCAGATCTCAAAGGTCGCGCCGTCAAACGTCACCGGTGCGAACTGCAGGAAGACGCGGCTGCTGTCGAAGCGGCAGCAGTCGCCGTTGACGACCAGCCGGACGATGCCGCGGTGCAGGACCTCGACGCCTTTCGGACGCCCGGTAGAGCCCGACGTGTAGAGAACACAGGCAAGGTCTTCAGGAGTGACGGCCACGCTGGGGGCGTCGGTCGGCGGCCCTTCCTCCTCTCCTAGAGGGCTGTCTGCTGGCTCAAGGATGAGCAGGTCACCCTCGTACCACCCGTAGTGCCGAACGAGTCGATCGGTCGTCACCAACGGGGGAGCGCCGCAGTCAGCGAGCAGGAACGCCAGGCGCTCCTCCGGGTAGCCAGCGTCCAACGGCACGTAGGCGCCGCCCGCCTTGAGGATCCCGAGCAACCCGACGATGAGCTCCAGGGAGCGCTCGACGCAGATCGCGACGAGCGCGTTGGCGCAGACGCCTCTCGCGGCCAGCTCGCGCGCGAGTCGGTTGGCGCGCTGATCGAGCTGCCGATAGGTCAGCGCCTCGCCCTCGAAGGTCACGGCCACGGCGTCTGGCGTTCGCCGCGCTTGCGCTTCGAACAGCTCGTGGACGCACTGGGCCGGGTTTGCTGCGTCGGTTTCGTTCCATACGACCAGCAGCTTGTGGAGGTCGGCGGTCGACAGCGCAGCCTCCCTTAGGTCGGTCACGGCCTGCGGCCGCGGGTCGGGCAGCGCCTTGCGATCGGTCTTTCCGGTCGCGGACCGCGGGAAGTCTGTCAGCACGACGTAGGCCGACGGCCGCATGAACTCGGGCAAGGCGAGCCGCATCGCCTCGCGCCACGCGCAGGCGTCGATCGCCGCGTCGGGGTCGAGCGTGACGTAGCTCACCAGCTGACCGTCCCGATGCTCGACGACGGCTTCCCGGATGCCGGGTAGCTGCCGCAGCGCAGCTTCGATCTCTCCCAGCTCGACGCGGTGCCCGCGGATCTGGACCTGATGATCCGATCGCCCCAGGTAGACAATCTCACCCTCTGCGTCGTAGTGCACCAGGTCGCCCGTGCAGTAGAGCCGCTCGCCCTCGTGGTCGACGAACTTGCGCGCGGTGAGCTCCGGCTGGTTCAGGTAGCCCAGCGCGAGGCCAGGGCCGCCGATGAAGAGCTCGCCGACGGCTTCCCCGCGCACGGGCCTGCGCTGCCCATCGAGGACCAGCACCTTGGGGTCGACGGGCCGGCCGATGGGGGGGACCGGTCGCGTATCCTCCGGACGGCAGCGCCAGATCAGCGTGTAGGGAGCCTCTGCGAGGCCGTAGAAGTTGTAGAGGCGCGCGCCGGACTTGCGGAAGAAGCGCCGCTGGAAGTCGAGCGGCAACGCCTCTCCCGCACAAAAGACGTGTCGCAGCGAGTCCTCACGAGAGGAGGGGTATTCGTCCAGGAACGCGCTCAACAGCGAGGGGGTCAGACCCAGCACGTGGATCCGATGCTCGGCCACGACCTCGGCGAGCCGTCGCATGTCTCGCTCTGCGCCCGGCGGGGAGAGCACGAGCGTGGCGCCGATCAGGTGCGGGTAGAAGAGCTCTTCCGGCGCCCGGAAGAAGTTGAGCAGGAATCGATCGCGCGGCGTGAAACCAAAGACATCGATCGCCCACATTCGGCATCGGGTGAAGACCCGGTTCGGGATCAGCACGCCCTTTGGCCGCCCGGTGGATCCCGAGGTGAAGACGATGTAGGCGACGTCTTCGGCGCCGACGTCCCCTGCCGCGACGGGCGCTGTCGGCTGCCTCAGCATGTCAGGCTCTACCTCTTCCCAGAGCACCGCTGGAACGCGCTCGGGCAGCCGATTGGCGTGACTCCGGTCGGTGAGCAGCAGCGGCATCTCGGTCTCGTCGGAGATCTGCGCGAAGCGCGCCTCCGGGAGCGCCGTGTCGAGGGGCACATAGGCGCCGCCCGCTTTCAGGAGGCCCCAGATGGCGACGACCATCTCGATCGAGCGGTCGAGCAAGATGCCTACGGGGACGCCCCTGCCGACGCCGCGAGCGATCAGCAAGCGGGCGACCTGGTTGGCGCGACCGTCCAGCTCCTCGTAGGTGAGCTGCTGCCCTTCGAAGACGACAGCTACCGCGCGCGGCGTCGCCGCGGCCTGTCGTTCGAACATCTGGGACAGCGTGCCTTCCATTTGTGACGGTCGATCAGATGATTCTCGCCGCCGGCGAAAGCTCTAGCTGCCCTGGCGAAGCCCCTTCGACTTCGCTGTTCACCCAAGACAACATGCCGCTAGGGAGGATGTTAGCCCGATTCCTCGGCGCCAGGAACCCGCGTCGCCGCCCACGCGCTCGTCCTGTTCGGACCCGGGCGGCCAGACCCTCGGCGTGAAGGCGGTTCAGGCTCCGGACGATATCCCGCGGCCCGTATCGCTAGATCTTGGCGGCCTGCGGGCGCCGGGCGGACGCCAGCCTAGCGTGTGCTCGGCAGCAAGCGCCGCACCATGGCGCCGTCCTACACCCGGAGAACCGGGTGCCCTAGCAGGACGCTGTGCCGCAGTCTTTGGCTCCGCATCCAGGCCCGCCCCGTTCGTATTCTCGGACGAGCGCGGCGGCCGGCCACGCTACTCCGACCGTGCACTTGTCCATGACGCAAGCCGAGCAACCGCCCCCCCCCTCCTATCGAGGCTCGCGCGATCGGATCCGGTTTGGGGGGTAGTCGCTCATTTTCTGGAGCTTCTCGGCGTTGGCGCGCCCCGATCCATAACGCTAGCTCCTGTCGAGGCAGCCGTCATCAGCAGGTCACATCGTAGATCCCACCAAGTGGCGCTTGGTTGACGTGAAGTCGGGGGCAGCCACGGGGCATCCC
>CAZTQF010000303.1:0-4505 GCA_964615255.1 uncultured candidatus Brocadiaceae bacterium
ATCGTCGTGCTGTTCCTGCGCGGTCTCTTCAAGCGCTCGCGCAAGGCTGCTCCGCAGGCCGCGGCGGCCGGCGAGGCCGTCGAGCCGCAGGAGGTCGCGCCCGAGGAGCAGCAGCGCCGCATGCGCCGCGAGATCGAGCGGTCGATCGCCGACGACCCGGCGGCGCTCGCGAAGATGCTCGAGGCCTGGTTGATGGAGCAGAAGGTCTGAGAGAGGTCCAGTGAGAGACACCCGCGACAAACAGCTGCCCGTCGACAAGGCCCTCGCGATGCTGCTCCTGTCCATCGACAGAGAGCTCTCCGCCAAGGTGCTCCGGAACTTCAGCGACGACACCGTCGACAAGGTGACGCGCGCCATGCAGGAGCTGCAGGAGATGGCCGTCGACCGCGAGACGGTCCGGGACGCGTTCCGCCAGACGGTCGTCCGGATGCAGCAGGGCGGCATGGCGCTCGGCGACGTCGGCGGCCTGATGCAGGACGTGCTCTCGAAGGCGTTCGGCGAAGAGCGCAGCGGCGAGGTCGCCAACCGCGCCAACAACGACATCCTGGCCAAGCGGCCGTTCGCGATGTTCGAGGCGCTCACCGCCGAGGACCTCGCCAACCTGCTGACCGAGGAGCACCCGCAGATCGCGGCGGTGTTCATCGCGCACCTCGACCGTCAGAAGGGCGGCGAGGTGCTCAAGATGCTCGAAGAAGACGTCCGCGCCGACCTTGTGCACCGCGTCGCGACGCTCGACCGCACGCCGGCAGACGTCGTCCAGCGGGTGCTCGAGGTGATGCGAAAGAAGGTCAAGGACCTCGGCCTCACGACGCTGCGCAGCGAGCCCAAGGCTTGGGTCAAGGCCGCGGCGTCGCTGCTCAACAACCTCGGCGGCAGCGACAAGGCCGTGCTCGAACGCATCGAGGTGTCCTCGCCCGAGATCGCCGGTGAGATCCGCGAGCAGATGTTCACCTTCGACGACATCGAGCAGCTCGACCGCAAGTCGATGCAGAAGATCCTGGCCGCCGTGGACTCTCGGCAGCTCGCGGTCGCGCTCAAGGCGGCGACGCCGGCCGTTGAGCAGGCGATCCTCACCAACCTCTCGCAGCGCGCCTCCGGCATGGTCGTCGAGGAGCGCGACAACCTGGGCCCGACGCCGCTGAGCGAGGTGCTCGAGGCGCAGGCGGAGATCCTCAAGCTGATCCGCGACATGATGGACAAGGGTGACATCAAGGCGGGCAGCGCAGCCGAGCAGATGGTGTGAGCTGCGTATGACCTCCACGAGCACGGTCCCGGTCCCACAGCGCCTCGTCGGCCTGCGTCTCCACCGCCGCTCCTGTGCGGGCGGCGCGCCGGCGTCGCCGCGCGCGCGGCAGCTGCTCGACCTCGAGGCGCGCAACCAGCAGCGCGAGGCCGATCAGCAGCAGCTCCGCGGCCTGCTCACCGCCGCGCAGCAGCAGGTGCAAGACCTGCCGCAGGTCGTCAACCAGCGCCTCGACGAGGTCGCCGGCGTCGCCGTCGAGCTGGGCCTCTCGATCGCCCGGGAGCTCGTCGGCGCCGCGCTCGACCAGCACTTCGTCGACCCCACGCCGACGGTGGCGCGCTGCCTGCGCGACTGCGTGCACGGCAGCGGCGGCGCGGACCTCGTGGTCCGTCTCAACCCCGACGATCTCGCGGCCGTCAAGACCAACCTCGCGGCCGATCCGGAGCTCGCGCGCGCCGCGACCGACGCCCAGTTCGTCGCCGACGAGGGCGTGCCGAGGGGCGGCGTGCGCGCGGAGACCGGCGCGGGCCGGCTCCACTACGACCCGCGCGAGGTGCTCGAGCGCATCTGCGAAGAGGTTCGGCGCGAGGCCTCGGCGTGACGCTGCCCGCCAACCTGCTCCGCGCGGTCGAGTCCGCGCGCGCGCTCAACCGGCCCCGGGCCGAGGGCAAGGTCCGCGCGATCCGCGGCATCGCGGTCCATGTGACCGGCCTCGCCGCTGCGATCGGAGACACCTGCACGATCCACGCCGACGGCGGCAGGCTGCAGCTCCCGGCGGAGGTCGTCGGCTTCAACGGCGAGGACGCCGTCGTGATGGCGCTCGGCGACGCCCACCGGGTGGCGCCGTGGGACCAGGTGCACAACGACCACCGCCCGCTCTCGGTGCCCGTCGGGGCCGGCCTGCTGGGCCGCGTCGTCGACGCGCTCGGTCGGCCGCTCGACGGCGGCCCCGAGATCCAGGGCCGGCTGATGCCGCTCAACGGCGCGGCGCCCTCGCCGCTGCAGCGCACGCCGATCCACGAGCCGATCGAGACCGGCGTGTCCGCGATCGACGGCATGCTGACGTGCGGCAAGGGGCAGCGCGTCGGCATCTTCGCGGGTTCGGGCGTCGGCAAGTCCACGCTGATGGGGCAGATCGCGCGCAGCGGCGCCGGGCAGGTCAACGTCATCGCGCTGATCGGCGAGCGCGGCCGCGAGGTGGGGGAGTTCCTCACCGACGCGCTCGGCCCCGAAGGCATGCAGAAGAGCGTCGTCGTGGCCTGCACGAGCGACGCCGCGCCGATGCTGCGCACCAAGGCGCCGATGACCGCGGTCGCGATCGCCGAGGCGTTCCGCGACGCGGGCGCTGACGTGATGTTCATGATGGACTCGGTGACGCGCTACGCGATGGCGGTCCGCGAGGTCGGCCTCGCCGCGGGCGAGCCGCCGACGCTGCGCGGCTATCCGCCGAGCCTGTTCGCGTCGCTGCCCCGCCTCGTGGAGCGGCTGGGGTCCAACGACCGCGGCACGATCACGGGCATGCTGACCGTGCTCGTCGACGGGGACGACATGAACGAGCCGGTCTCCGACGCGCTCCGCGGCTACCTCGACGGGCACATCGTGCTCAGCCGCAAGATCGCCGAGCGGGGCAAGTTCCCGGCGATCGACGTGCTCGGCTCGGTGAGCCGCCTGATGCCCAAGGTCGCGGACGACGCCCACCAGGAGCAGGCGCGGCGGCTGCGCGAGCTGCTCGCGCACTACGAGGAGAACCGAGACCTCGTCTCGGTGGGGGCCTACCGCCAGGGCGCGGACCCCCTGCTGGACCAGGCGATCGCCCGGATCCAGCCCCTCGAAGAGCTGCTCTACCACGGCAAGGGCCCCCGCAGCGCGGGCGAGACGCTCGCCCGGATGCAGCAGATCGCCGGGGCCTGAACCGGGCGTCGGGATCCCCCGCATTCGGGCTAACGAGCGGCCCATGGCATGGCCGATAGACCCGGCATGCGACGCTTCCGTTTTCGCCTGGCCTCCGTGCTGCGACTCCGCGCCCAGGTGGAGCGGACCGCGCGCAAGGAGCTGGCCTTGGTGATGGCGGCGGCGAACACGCTGCAGCAGCAGCTGGACGCGGCGCAGCAGGCGCTCGCGGACTGCGCCGACCAGGCGTCGCGCACGGACGCGGTGGGGCAGCTCGCGCGCGCGCTGGAGGGTGGCATGCGGCGGCACGCGTGGCGCCTCGAGCGGCAGCGCGAGCAGGCCGAGCAGCGCCTCGAAGCCGTGCGCGTCGACTACGCGGGCAAGGCCCGCGAGCTCAAGACGCTGCAGCGGCTGCGCGACAACGAACACGAACTTTGGCGGCAGGACGCGGTGCGCGCAGAGCAGGCCGAGCTCGACGAGCTCGCGGTGCTGACGCGCGGCGCAGAGCAAGGAGACGGAACATGGTAGGCATCCTCATCAAGGTCCTCGTCGGCGTGACGCTGTTCGCCGGCTCGCTGGTCGGCGGGCTCGCGGCGACCGGCCGCCTCAACCACGAGGGCGTCGCGAACATCCCGGTGCTCAACGCGCTGTTCCCTGCGCCTGCAGGGGACGGTGAGCACGGCGACGGCCAGGGCGACGGCGGATCGGGCGACCCCGCAGGGCACGCGACGGACGCGGCGCACGCAGCGGCAGAGGCGGCTGTGGCGCACGACGCGGCAGCGCCGCACGGGGAGTCCAAGCCGACGAGCTACCGCCGCGGCCGCTCCTTCGAGAACCCGCAGGAGCCCGCGGGCGGCGGCCACGGCCAAGGCCACGGCCAGGACCCGCACGCAGACGACGCGCACCCGCCGGCAGCACACCCGACTTCGGTGAGTGCTGCTGGCAAGCGCGAGCCGCAGGGCGACGATCCCGCGTCCGGCGAGCAGGACCAGAAGCCGCGCCGAGACTTCGCCGAGGTCGCCGCGGAGCAGGGCAAGCAGGGCTACCGCCCGGGCGCGCTGTTCCACTTCGAGGGCATGCCTGCGGGCATCACGCCGAAGGAGCTCAACGCCGCCTGGCAGCGCGTCAAGGACGCCGTGGCCGAGGTGCGGCAGCGGCAGGTCAGCCTCGATCTCCGCGAGCAGGAGCTCAAGGAGCTGGCCGACGACATCAGCCGGCGCCAGCAGAGCCTGGGCGAGCTGCAGCTGAGCGTCGAGCACATGCACAAGCAGCTCGACGAGAAGATCGCGCGCTTCGAGCGGACCGTGATCCTGGTCAAGGACGAGGAGGTCGCCAAGCTGGCCGGCTTCCCGGGGATCATTCTCCAGGGCCT
>CAZTQF010000304.1:0-4503 GCA_964615255.1 uncultured candidatus Brocadiaceae bacterium
TTGCGCTCGTAGAGCTCGCGGTGCGCGAAGAACATCCGCGAAGGCCCGTGGTCGATGCTCGGCGTGTCGATCCCGACCGCGCCCACGCCGCGCGCGGCGAGCCACTTGGCGCCGCGCGGCGACAGCCCGGGAAAGTGCAGCTTGAACGTCGCCTCGAGACCCCGCTCGTCCGTCCCCATGTAGCGCACCCGGTCGGGCCACCGCTCGCCGAAGCCCGTGTGCAGCAGCACGATCGCGCCGGGCGGAATGGGCCCGTGCGCCGCCTCGAACGCGAGCAGGTCCTCGACCGTGACCTGGTAGTCGCGATCCGCCTCGCTCTGCGCGCGCACGTCGACGACGCAGCCGGGGCCGACGAGCTGTTCGATCGGGATCTCGTCCGAGGTGTAGGCGTGCTCGGCGAAGTGCCGCGGCGCGTCGAGGTGCGTGCCGCCGTGCTCCGAGGTCCGGAACGAGTTCGACTCGTACCACCAGCCCCCCGGCGTCTCGCCCTTGGCGTCGACGACGTATTCAAAGCCATCGGCCGTCGGCCAGTAGACGGCCTGCTCGTCGAAGGCGTGGGTCAAGTCGACCCATCGCACCGGAGCTTGCAGGGGCGACGGCGCGTGGCACGCCGCGAGCGCCATGGCGGCAGAAAGGGCCAAGGAGGCGCGACGCGAGCAGATCATGCCAGCATCCCAACCACCCGGCCTGCGGCGGGCAAGCGACAACGCCGCCGACCGCCGAGAAAGCGCGCCTCACTCCATGCCGTCGAACACCCCCGCCGCCTGCAACGCCGCCGTCACCCCCGCGAGCAGCGGCACTAGGAGCGCGGTGCGCAGCGCGAACACCGCCAGAAGGTCGCGCACCCGGATCGGCACGTCGCGGAACATGTCGAGCATCATGGGGCCGACCGAGCTGAAGAAGATCAGCTGGCTGATGGACAGCTCACAGATGAAGAAGCGGCCGGCAGGCGACGCGTCCTTCACCAGCAGCGCCGGGATGTACATCTCGGTCACGCCGGCCGTGACCGCGGGCGCGAGCAGCGCGGCGTCACGCAGTCCAAGCGCTGCGAGGACCGGCGCGATCGGTGCGCCGAGCCACGCGAACAGCGGCGTGTGCTCGGCCACCAGCACGGCCGCGATGCCCACGGTCAGGATCGTCCCGAGGATCGTGCAGGCGAGCCGCGCGCCGTCCACCAAGCCGCGCGCCATCAACGTCGACACCGGCGGCGCCGCCCGCGCCTGCTCCGAGGCCGCCCGCAGCGCCGCCCGGAGCAGGCCGCCACGTAGCTCCGGCTCCGGATCCGGCGGCGCGACGTGCGTGTCCGCGATCGCCGTCGTCGGCCACAGCCGCACCTGCACGACCGCGACCAGGTAGACCACGACGAAGTACGTGCCGAACACCAGCGGGAACAGCGACAGCAGGTCCAGCGTGCTGGCGACGACGCCGACGAACCCGACGCTGACGGTCGAGAAGCACGTCGCGATGATGAACGCCTCGCGGCGCGTGTAGCGGCCCTGATCGAGCAGCCTGCGCGTCAGGTAGAGACCGACCGAGTAGCTGCCGAGCCAGCTGGTCAGGTCGTCGAGGGCCGCGCGCCCCGGAAGCCGGAACAGCGGGCGCATCAGCGGCCGCATGACGACCCCCGCCGCCTCCAGGCAGCCGTAGCCGGTCAACAGGTTCAGCGCGACCGCGCCGATCGGCACGATCAGCGCGACCGACGTGACCAGCGTCCCCCACATCAGCCCCCCGGTCGAGGGCGCGGCCAACCACGCCGGCGCGAGGTCGAAGGCCAGCAGCACCGCCAGCGCGAGGCCCGCGCAGCGCAGCACGACGAAAGGCAGCGGCGCGCGAAACCCTGCGAGCCTGGGCGACGCGCCCTGACGCAGCGCCAGCGCGCTGCAGACAGCGCCGATCGCGACCAGCGCCAGCGCATACAACGAGACCGCGGTCGGCGAGGCGGCCTGCAGCGTCTTGACGGCGACGTCGAAGGCCACGGTCCAGCGACCGTCCACGCGCACCGGCAAGGCGAAGAAGCCGAGCCCGACGGCGGCCGACAGCAGCGTGCGCATCAGCGGCGGCATAACGCGCTAGCGCCTCTGCGATGGAGCGCGATCGGCGAGCCGCTCGAAGACCTCGACCGGCACCTCGCCGTACAGCTCCGAGGCCCGCAGCACGCGGACGCTGGCGCGCTCACGCGGCCGGAACAGCTCGTCGTCAGACGCCGGGTTGAGCACGCTGGCGCCCAGCTCACGACGCATCCAGCGGTCTTGCTCGCGCCACTCCGAGTCGAGGCGTCGCAGGTCGAGCTCGACGCCGCGCGCCGCGGTCAGCGCCCGCACCTGCTCGATCACCTCGACGCTCTCGGCGTCGCGCTCGAGGAAGGTCCGCAGCGCTTCGTGCGCGCGGATGTCGACCTCCTGGCCTCGCCGGCGCCGCACGCCGTGGATCGCGCGCACGACCTCCAGCGTGGCCGCGTCGTTCGACGCGTTGAACGAACGCTCCGGCAGCGTCAGCCCGCCGCCCGGTGACAGTCCGAGCGCGTGCTCGACGAAGTGGCCGCAGAGCTCGACCTCGTCCTCGACCAGGTGGTCGTAGACGATCACCTTCATCTCGTCGCCGCCGACCATCGCGTGCACCTTGCGCAGCACGATCTCCGGGCGCAGCACCCACGCGCTCGCGCCGAGCAGCTCGCCCGCCAAGAACTCCTCGAAGCTCTCCAGCCGCCCCCACTTGGTCAGCTCGCTCCACATCGAGACCGCGACGGCGCTGCGGCGCCGCAGGTAGACGACGACGGAGACATCGTGCCCCTCCAGCGCCTCGCCGAGCTTTTTGGCCGCGGTCTCCGAGAGCGTCGACAGCTGCTCGCACGAGATCAGCACGCGCGGCTCCGCGACCTCGAGCGCGCTCCGAAACACCTCGACCGCGCCCCGTGCGCCGTAGTCCGCGTCCATCAGCGGCTCGCCCTCGAGTGCGCGCGCAAGGTTGTGGTGGCCGTAGAGCTGTTCGCGCCCAAGCGTTGGGTAGGACACGCCGCGCGCTCGCAGCCAGTCTTCGTTGTCGGCGAAGCAGCGCTGCAGGTAGGTGGTCCCCGTCTTGGGCAATCCAACGTGGAGGAAGACCTGCTGGGGGCGGCTCATGGCTCGCGCGCACCATACAAGACGCCGCGGACGGCACCGCTACTCCCCTTGCTCGCGACGTCGTATTCCGGAAGACCGACTTGGCTGGACAGTTCGACCGGCCGCGGCTCGAGTTAGGAGGCGAACGCAAGCTCGTGCCGGAGGCTGCTGATCCGCCGCAGGATAGACCCGAGTTCCCCGCCGCTCCGATCGTATAGCGCCGCAGTAGCCCCATACGGCCCATAGCAAGACACATACAGCCAGCTATCTTGCCCGATTCTTGGCACGTAATTTCGCCCTCCCAAATTGAGGAGGATTTTGTGAAGTGTATTATTTCCTAACTTACTCACGGACCTGATTGGAGATCCTCCGCGCTCCCCCCGTCCTCACTTCGTCGTCTCCTCTTCACATCCCCTTGCTAACCATGCAACCAACACTCGCTTCTTTCTCAGCGCTTTCGACGCTGACCATTGCAGGCATGAGTCCTCAACTCGTCGCGCAGTGGCAACCGCAGCAGAACATCTCGACCAGCGCGACCTCAGCGCTCGAGTCGGTTCCAGTCGACTACGACGGCGACGGCGACGTCGACTTCGCGACCGCACTGCTCAACAATGACCAGGTCGTCATCAACCGGAACAACGGCAACGGCACTTACTCCCAGCTCTCCCTGGTGACGGGTTTGACGAACTGCGGCAACGTGCACGCCGCAGACATGGACGGCGACGGCGACACCGACCTGCTGGCGGTCGGCTCCGGCAACGTGTTCTTCGGTCAGGCCGTCGGCAGCGCGGAGCTGGTGTTCGTCCGGAACAACGGCAACGGCAGCTGGTCGATCCCCTACAGCAACACCAACGTGCCGGGTCTCTGGGACGTCACCAGCGGTGACATCAACGGCGACGGCAACGAGGATATCGTTTACGGCCTCGGCTTCCAGTTTGACCAAATCGGCTGGCAGGCTGGCACCGGCACCGGCCAGTTCGGCAACGTGCAGGCGATCGCTACGGGCTCCGTCCAGGGCAACGAACCGCGGGACATCCACCTCGCCGACGTCGATGGCGACGGCGACCTCGACGTGCTCGCCTGTCACTACCTCAGCAACCAACTCTCCTGGTTCCGGAACAACAACGGCTCGGGCACCAGCTGGACCCGCTTGGTCATCGAGAACGGCGCCATGGGCGTCCGGGAGGTCAAGACGGGCGACCTCAACGGCGACGGCGTACTCGACGTCGTGCGGACGACGGTCCTCAACGGCCAGGTCGCCTACTTCCCCGGCACGGGCAACGGCAGCTTCGGCGCGAAGCAAGTGGTCACCACGCTCACGACCCAGTCCTCGGGCGGCGGCCTCTTCGGCTCGGACCCACAGGGCCCGCGGGGCGTCGACGTCGCCGACCTCGATGGAGACGGC
>CAZTQF010000305.1:0-4493 GCA_964615255.1 uncultured candidatus Brocadiaceae bacterium
CATCAACCCGGCCGACTGCATCGACTGCACGCTCTGCGTCGACGCCTGCCCGGTGACGGCGATCTTCGCGGAAGAGGACCTGCCCGAGCAGTGGAACGAGTTCACCAAGAAGAACGCCGACTTCTTCGCCTAGTCGGCCCCGCTTGGACCGCTACAGCCGCCAGGCGCGGGTCTCCGGGGTCGGCGTCGAAGGCGTCGCCCGGATCCGCCGCGCGCGCGTCCTGATCGTCGGCTGCGGGGCGCTCGGGACGCACCTGGCGGACTCGCTCGCCCGGGCAGGCTGCGGCTTCCTCGACCTCGTCGACCGAGACGTCGTGGAGTGGAGCAACCTGCAGCGGCAGGTCCTGTTCGACGAGGCGGACGCCGCTGCCGGCGCGCCGAAGGCCGTCGCCGCCAAGCAGCGGCTCGCGTCCATCAACAGCGAAGTCGAGGTCACCGCGCACGTCGCGGACTGCACGCGCCGGTTCCTCGACGCGCTGCCGGAGCAGCCGGACCTGGTCCTGGACGCGACCGACAATTTTCCGACGCGCTACCTGATCAACGACTGGTGCCGCGCGCGCGACATCCCGTGGATCTACGCCGGCGCCGTCGGCGTCGAAGGCGCGAGCTTCGTCGTCCGCCCGAGCGGACCGTGCCTGCGTTGCCTCTGGCCCGAACCGCCCGCGCAGGCGGACGTCGGCAGCTGTGAGACGCGGGGCATCCTCGCGCCGGCGATCGCCGCCGTCACGGCTTTTCAGGCTGCGGAAGCGCTCAAGGTCCTCGTCGGCGCAGAGCCCACGACGGGCGTGTTCACCTGCGACGTATGGGGTGGCACCTACCAGGTCGTGCCGGTCGCGGCCGCGTCCGCGCCGGATTGCGCATGCTGTGCCGGCGGCCAGCACCCGGCGCTCGACGCCCCGCCCGTCGCGGCCGTCACGCTGTGCGGGCGAGACGCAGTCCAGGTGCAGCCGCCCGACGCCGCGGGGATCGACCTCGACCGACTGGCCGCGCGGCTCGAGGCCGCCGTGGCCGACCTGGTCCGGACGCCGCACCTGCTCCGGTTTGCCGCGGACGGGGTGAAGTTCACGGTCTTTCCCGGCGGTCGCGCGCTGCTGTTCGGAGTCGCCGACGAGCTGCGCGCGCGCGCGCTGTACGATCGCTGGCTGCGATGAT
Source organism: uncultured candidatus Brocadiaceae bacterium (assembly GCA_964615255.1). Taxonomy (GTDB): domain Bacteria; phylum Planctomycetota; class UBA1135; order UBA1135; family UBA2386. The sequence continues at coordinate 1,153 of CAZTQF010000305.1, forward strand.
CTACCTCGACCACGCCGCGACCAGCTTCCCGAAGCCGCCCGCCGTCGTCGACGCCGTGCAGCGGTGGTTTGTGGAGGTCGGCGTCAGCGCCGACCGCGGCGACGGCCCCGAAACGACCGCCTGCGCCGCGGTCGTCCGTCGCTGTCGAGAGCGCATCGCGCAGCGAACGGGCCACCAGCCCGAGCGGGTCGCCTTCTGCTCGGGCGCGACGGAGGGTCTGAACCTGGTGCTGGGCGCGCTCGTCGGCGATCGCTGCCGGGTCGGGACGACGTGGTTCGAGCACTCTTCGGTCGTGCGGCCTCTGCGCGCCCTCGCGGAGCGGCGCGGCGCGACCATCCACCGCGCCCGCAGCATCGAGGAGCTCTGCAGGAAGCTCGAGGCGGGCGCTCTGGACCTGGCGGTGCTGACCCACGCGAGCAACGTGACCGGTGAGGTGTTCGACGTCCGCGCGGTGGTCACAGCCGCGAACCAGCGCGGCGCGCGCGTCGTCCTCGACGCGAGCCAGACGGCCGGCTACCTGCCGCTGGACTGCGGCGCAGACGTCGTGGTCGCGAGCGCGCACAAGGCGCTGCACGCGCCGCCGGGGCTCGGGTTCGTGAGCGCCGCGGACGGGCTGGACCTCCCGCCGCAGAAGTTCGGCGGCACCGGCAGCAGCGCCGCGCTGGACCGGCACCCGGACGCGTGGCCCGCGGCGTTCGAGGCCGGCACCCCCAACACCCCGGCGCTGTTCGGTCTCGACGCGGCGCTCGACTGGCTCGACGCGCGCGGCGAGTCCGCGGCCCTGGAGGCTGCGCTCGCGCCGCTCCAAGAGCTACGGGCGCGGCTGGCAGCCGTCGCCTCCGTCGAGCTGTTCGCCGCGCCGTCCGACCGCTCGGTGCCGGTGCTCTCGCTGCGGCACGCGGACTTCGATCCGCTGGAGCTCGGCGGCGTGCTCGCGCACGCGGGCTTCCACCTGCGCGCAGGATTTCACTGCGCACCATGGGCCCACGACGTGCTCGGGACGAGCGACGGCGGCACCGTGCGCGTCTCGAGTGGTCCCGACACCTTGCTCGACGACGTCCAAGCGCTCGCGGACTTGATCGCCGCTCTCTGAGAAGCGCGCCAGCCGAGCCCCTAAATCATCGCAGCCGGTATTCGTAGGGGACCGCCCGCGTTCGGCGTCCCGTGAACTCGTAGAGGGCGACGGCGATGTCGAAGAACGGATCGTCCCGATCGAGCCCGGTAGGGAAGTAGCGCAGATGTGTTGGCACCTCGGCGCGGTACTTTCCGCCGGCCCGGCTGCCGACCAGCAGCAGGTCGCGAATGAGCTGGCGCTCCAGCTCCCAGGGACCGAGCCCTGGGTGACTCCCCCATCGCCACAGCGCGAGCTCGAGCTCAGCGCGGGCGCTCGCCTTCGTCGCGCGCCCCGCAGCCAGGACCGCGGCGAACGCTTCGAGGCGCGCGTCCTCGAAGCGCGCAGGCCGCGCAAATGCGCCCGTGCTCGCCCAGGTCACGAACGACCACTCGGGGAAGTCCAGCTGCTGCTCGACCGCTGGCGCAGCCGGCAAGGAGCACAGGCGCGCGGCGAGCGCGACCGCGAGCGCGCCGCGGACCTGCGGTTCGCTGCCCCACTCTGCTGCGCGGCCCAGCACCTCGGAGACCGGCGCGTTCCACGCGTAGGCGGCCGCCAACAGGCCGGGCATAGGATCGCGGGCAAAGGGCGTCGGACGGAGGCGCTTTCGCAGCGAAGCCGCGCTCTGCGGCTGGCTCACCGCCACCCGCAACAGCTCCCAGTCGAGCGTCGTGGCTGCTGCTCCGAGCGCGTCGTGGCGCGCCAGTAAGAGAACCGCGGCCGCGCGTTCGCCGCGGTCGCGGGTGTCGGTCCGCGAGAGCGCTGCCGCAGCGTGCTCCGAGAGCGCTTTCTGCAGCGGCGCCGATCCCTCGGAGCGCGCTGCGCCGAGCATCGCCGCGCGCCGGAAGAGCCCTCCGTGCCGCACTTCGCCCCGCCACAGCCGCTGCGTGACCGTCTTTCCTACGGGGAGCCTCGCGAACGCCGCGGCGGCGAGCAGCCCGGGATCCTTGGAGTGGAGGACCGGGGTCGCCTGCGCATCGACCCGGTAGCGGCCCGCGGCGAGGCGCGCGGCGACCGCGAGCAGGTCCTCGGGTTCCTTGTTGGGTCCGATCAGCCGCTGCAAGACCCGCGGCATCGGCCGCGCGCGCGCAGGACCGAGCGCGATCCACAGCGACGCCATCGCCCGCTCGGCGAGCAGCGGCTTCGGTAGATCCAGCAGCGCGAAGAGCCGCTCCTCCGAGGTCGGCCCGCCCGCGACCAGCGCGGCGACCAGCAGCGCGAGGCGGCGCTCGACGTTGGACTGCTCGGCGTCGAGCATCCCCCACAGCAAGGGCGCGACCGGGCGGCCGATCTCTTCGGCGTAGGTCCACCCGACGGCGAGATCCCGCGACGGCTCGTCGAGCAGCAGCTGCTGAAACCGCTCCTGGAACCGACGGTCCGTCGGCGCGATCCAGGGGCGTCCCGCGCTCGGGGATTGTCCGGATGAAGTTTGAGCCGTCAGCGCGAGCAGGACGATAGCGACGAGCGGTGCCCACCGCCGCGGCCGCGGCGATGGGTCTGCTGCGGCTCCTCGCATGTAGCGCACCATGACGGACAACCGGGACATTCTGAACGACGCCGAGGTCGACTTCCTCCTCCAAGGGACAGAAGACGACGCAGCCAGCGGATCCTCCGGACTCGACGCCGACCGCCAGGACGTCACCATGCGCGGCGACCTGGAGAAGATCCGCCTCGCGGACATCTTCCAGACGTTCTCGATGTCGAAGATGCAGGGCGTGCTGCGCGTCCGCAACCCCCTGGAAGAGCGCCAGGTGTTCTGTTCGGACGGCTACGTGCGGGTGCTGGCGCCGGCCCGCGTCGCGCTGCGGCGCCTGGGGCAGCGCCTCATCCGCGCGCGCCTGCTCCAGCCCGAGCAGCTCCGCAGCGCGCTGGTCCAGCAGCGCAAGGAGCGCGTGCCGCTCGGGGAGCTGCTGGTTCGCGAAGGCCTCGTGGCTCGGACCGATCTCGACGAGGTCCTCGAGCTCCAGGCCGCCGAGGACCTGTTCGCTCTGTTCACCTGGCAGCACGGCACCTTCGAGTTCTTCCGGAGCGAGCGCGCCGACGCGCTGACTCCGCCTGCGTTCCAAGGATGTCCCGAATACGAGATCAACAGCCTGCTGCTGGAGGTCGCGCGGCGTGCGGACGAGTGGCAGCGGATCCTCGACGGGATCCAGAGCCTCGACGACGTGCCGCAGCGCGGCAGCGCACCGAGCGACGCAGGGCTCGGCGACGAGATCCATAAGGCGCTCTT
>CAZTQF010000306.1:0-4491 GCA_964615255.1 uncultured candidatus Brocadiaceae bacterium
ATGCCGCCCAGGTCGACGAACACGCCGAAGTCGGCGATGTTCTTGACGACGCCCATCCGGACCTGGCCTTCCTCGAGCTCCTTGAGCAGCGCCTCCTTCTTGGCCTCGCGCTCCTCCTCGATCAGCTTGCGGCGCGAGATGACGATGTTCATCCGCTCCTCGTCGATCTTGATGATGCGCGCCTCGATGTCCTTGCCGATCCAGTCGCCGATGTCGCCGGCGCGGCGGATGTTGACCTGAGACGCCGGCAGGAACACCGGGACGCCGATGTCGACCAGCAGGCCGCCCTTGATCTTGCGCAGGGCCATGCCCTTGACGGTGTCGCCTTCCTGGTGCGTCTGGATGATGTTCTCCCAGCCGCGGATCCGGTCGGCCTTCCGCTTGCTCAGCAGGATGTAGCCTTCGGCGTCGTTGATCGCCTCGACGAGGCACTCGATCTCGGCGCCGGGCTGGACCTCGAGCGGATCGGGGAACTCGTCGATCGAGATCTGGCCCTCGGCCTTGTAGCTGACGTCGACGATCACGGTGCCGTCTTCCTGCACCTTGATCACCTTGCCGCTGACGATCTTGTGCGGCGCGAGCTCGCCGACGGTCTTGCCGATCGCGTTGTCGAGGTCGTCGAGGGTCGTGGACCCGAGCGCTTCGGAGGTGAGCCGCGACAACTCGTCGTCGGGCAGGGCGAACTTCTTGATCAGGCTCTTGCCGGTCATCAATGAACTGGGGGTTGGGAGTGAGATTGAAACGGGGAACGAATCAATGAGAAACAAAGGACCACGCAGCGACGCGCTGCGCGGCGATCACATTCCGACGCGCGGACCGTCCGGGCGCCGGTTGTCTCCAGAGCGGCTCACGCCCCTCTGTCGACGGGTTGGTTCTGCGCGCTCGACGGCGGGACCGTCGCGCACGCGGAAGGAGAAGACACGGGTTGTTCTGGATCGACCGACCGGGCATCGCTGCTGGACGGTGCTGCGGCCGAGGGAGCCGCGCTGAGCTGGCAACGGGCGAGCTCGGCGACCCGACGCCGCAGCGACTCGACGCCGCCGTCGGCGAGCACCTGCTCCCAGCGCCACGGCTCGCCGACGCGCACCGTGACCTTGCGCGGCCGCGGGAACCACGCCTTGCGCGGGTAGGCCTCGAAGGTGCCGTCGATGCCGACCGGCACCACGGTCGCCTTGCTGCGCCGCACCAGGAACTCGACGCCGCTCTTGAACGGCAGCACCCGGCCGTCGCGGCTGCGGGTGCCTTCGGGAAAGATCCCGACCACCTCGCCGGCCTTGAGCCTGCTGCCGATCCAGCGCATGGCCTCCTTGGACGGCGCGTCGCGGTCGATCAGCGTGACGCCGACCTGGCGCAGCCACCAGCGCAGCGGACCGAACGAGCCAAGGCCTGCCTGCGCCAGGAAGTTGACCTGACGGCCCACGCCCATGCCCATCATCGGCGGGTCGAGGTAGCTGGCGTGGTTGCCGACCAGCAGCACCGGGCCGCTCGAAGGCATGTGCTCGGACCCCTCGGTCCGCAGCCGGAACCAGAGCTTGCTGACCAGCAGCATGGCCGCGCGGGACACCGCGTAGACGAGCGGGTTTCGCGAGACGTGCTTGGCGGGCGCGCTCATTGCTCGGCCCCGCCCTCGCCGCGCACGTAGCCCAGCAGCCGGTCGAGCACGGCGTCGGCCGCGAGGCCCGTGGTGTCGACGTAGAGCGCGTCCTCGGCGCGTCGGAGCGGCGCGTCCGCGCGCGTCGAGTCCCGGCGGTCGCGCTCCAGGATCTCGGCCAGCACCTGCGCTTCGACGACTGCGCGGCCCCGCTGCTGGAACTCGTCGCACCGTCGGCGCGCGCGCTCTGCCGGCGCCGCGTCGAGGTAGACCTTCCAGCGCGCCCGCGGGAACACCACCGTGCACATGTCGCGACCTTCGGCGACGACCGGCCCTTGCTGGGCGACGACGCGCTGCAGCTCGCCCATGCGGGCGCGCACGCTGGGCATCGCCGCGACGGCCGAGACCTGCGCCTCGACCTCTCGGGTGCGGAGCCGCTGGGTCACGTCCTCGCCGTTGAGCAGCACGCGGCCGCCCTGCAGCCGCAGCGACGCTCCCAAGAGCGCCTCGCGGGCCGAAGCACCTTCCAGAGCCTCAGCGGACGAGACGCCCCGCTCGAGGAAGAGCCACGTGATCGCGCGATACATCGCGCCCGTGTCCAAGAAGCGGTAGCCCAGCTGCTCGGCGAGCTGCCGTGCGATGGTGCTCTTCCCGGCTCCCGACGGACCGTCGATCGCGACGACCTGCGTCGGCGCGTCCGCGTGGGGTTCGTTCAGGGGACTCAAGGGAAGAGGGGAACCGACGCAGCCCAGCAGGGCCGCTCGGAGACAACGTGTGGAGAGCCGGAGAGCCGGCCTCGGGTAGGTCGATTTGGATGGACAGAGAGCGGCCCGATCGAAGCCGCCCGTTCAGGTCCGAGGCCGGTCCGCAGCGCGCACCTGCCGAAAATCGGGCCGCGCATGATAACGACGCGCGCGCCCCGGTGGCAACGTCCAATGCGCCAAAGCCGACCCGTCAGTCCGACCAAGGGCACGGCGAACCGTCGGACACCGCCTCCGGCGCTGCTCCCGGCCCAAATCGGACCGCCCCGCAGCGGCCCGGTTCGACGAGCAGCCCCACTCCCTGCTGATCGAAGGCCGGCAGCACGCGGTATTCGGTGGCACCGTAACTGCCTGCGGATTGCCGATGGATGTGCCCGAAGACCAACCGCTCGACGCCTCCGGCGACCGCCGCCTCCACCGCCCGCGCCGAGGGCAGGAACCGGCCCTGATCGCCTGATTGGATGACGTCGCGGCTCTTGGCGCGCGCGCGGTCTGCCGCGCGCACGGCGAGCGAGACCGGCAAGCTGCGCGCGACCGCGCGCGTCAGCGGGTGCCGCAGCCACCGCTTGGCGCGCTGGTACGGGACGTCGTTCTGGCAGAGCTCGTCGCCGTGCAGCAGCAGGGTGTCGACGCCCCCGAGGTGCAGGCGGTAGCCGCCCGGAACGAGCTCGGCGCCGCTGCGCCGCTCGAACTCGCGCCCCATCAAGAAGTCGCGGTTGCCGACCAAGAGCACGACCCGGAGCCCTGCGCCGGCCGCCGCCGCGAGGCGATCGGCGACGTCTCGCCAGACGCCGACCTGGACCTGGGCGCGGCTGACGTAGCTGTCGAAGAGGTCACCGAGGATCAGCAGCGCGTCGGCGCGCTCGCGCGCGTGCGACACCGCGGCGTCGAACGAGGCGAGCGCGGCGTCCGCGGCGGCGCCGAGGTGCAGGTCCGAGATCAGCACCGCCCGCTCCGCCGCGGCTCCTCGACGGACGCGGGTGCCGAGCACGTTCACGACCCGATCTCCACGAACACCGCGCCGAACGGATCGAGCGTGACCGTGCACCGATCCGCGCGGCCGTGGTCGCGACCGCGCAGCTCACGCAGGGCCCGCGCGCGCGGGAAGATCAGCTCGACCTGCAGCGGCCCACGCTCGGCCAGCTGCTCCAGCAGCTGCGGCCGCTCGAGCGCGTTCAGGCGCACGCCGAGCACCTGCCGGCCGTCCCGGAGCCGCAGCGGCGCGCGCTCGACGATCGTCGGCAGCCCTTCGCCGCGCACCTCACACGGCGGGAGCACGCCCGCGCGCTGCAGCGCCGCGCGGACCCGCCGGCGCAGCAGGCGCGCCGGCTCGATGTGCGCCGGGTCCAGGCGCCACTCGGGGTAGGCGCAGACCGGCACGTTGAGGTAGTGCGCGCGCCCGCGCCGCACCACGTTCTCCAAGAAGCTGTCGCCCTCGTCGCCGCGCAGCGCGACCTCGCCGCGCAGCCCGCGCTCGGCGGGCGGCAGGCCCGACGCGCGCGACGTCGCGCGCCCTTCGCGCACCAGCAGATCTCCCCAGGCCATTGATCGCTCGCGCACCCCGAACACCCGGTCGAGCGCGCCGGCCTGCCGCCGCAGGAGCCGCTCGTCGTAGAGTCCGGCCGAGTGGTCGGCGATCAGCGTTCCGCCGCCCTCGACGTAGAGCGCCAGCGCGCGCGCGGTGCGGTCCGAGAGCGCGAGCGTCGCGGGCAGCACGACGCACCGCGGCTTCTCGATCAGCAGCCGCTCGGGCAGGCTGGTCGCCGACACGAAGCCGGGCTGCAGGCCCAGATCCTGCAAGAGCCGGATCCAGCCGCGCCGGGCAGCCTGGCTGGTGCTGTGCGTCGCCTCGTAGGACGCGAGCCGGCGGACCCAGGTCATGCCGTCGGTGGCCGAGTCCACCATCCACCAGGCCCGCACCGAGCCGTGCGCCTCGACGACCCACACCGACGACGGCTCCAGCGCCGCGCCCGCGAGCTGGTCGAGCGGACCTGCGAGCCGGCCGAGCTGCTCCTGCACCGCGCGCCCGAACGGGGTCGGGGTCCCGGACTCGTCCGCGATCGTCCGGTCGTTCCACACCACGACGCCTGCGGTGCCCCGGCACGCCATCGCGGCGAGCCGCGCCCGCACGTAGCGCGA
>CAZTQF010000307.1:0-4484 GCA_964615255.1 uncultured candidatus Brocadiaceae bacterium
CGCGCGCGCGCGACGCTGACGTCGAACGCCGCCAGCTCGCCGTCCTGCGCCAGGCCCTCGCTGATCCGGTGCCGGATCGCCCAGTAGGCGTCGTCCTCGCCGACGAGCACGTCGGTGACCGCGCCGCCGCAGGGACCGACGTGCGCGACCAGCACCCGCTCGAGCGCAGACTCCAGGCACAGCGCGTCGCGCGGGATCGTCGTCGCCAGCTCGACCAGCGCCGCGTAGGCAGGCAGCGGCTCGAACGGGCGCACCAGGTCCGGATGGTGCCGCAGCGCGGACTCCATGGCGCCCTCGCTCATCACCTCGAACGCGCTGAGCACGTCGCCGAGCTGCTGCTCGACGGCGCGCAGCAGCGAGACCGCCGCGGCGCCGTCGCGACACGCAACCAGCGCGGCCGCGCGCTGCGCCGGCAGCGGCGCGACGTTGAGCGCGGCCTTGGTGACGACGCCGAGCACGCCCGTCGTGCCGACAAACAGCTGCTTGGCGTCGAGGCCGGTGTTGTTCTTACGGAGACGGTTGAGCTGCGACACGACGCGACCGTCGCCGAGCACCACCTCGAGGCCGAGCAGGTTGCGGCGCACGTCCCCGTACTTCAGCAGCCGCGTGCCGCCGGTGTTGGTCGCCACCATGCCGCCGATCTGGGGGTCCGCGCCGAGGTCGACAGGAAACCAGAGGCCCTGCTCGGCGAGTCGCTCGTTGAGGGCGCTGAGCCGCACCCCGCCGTCGACCACCGCCACGCGATCGTGCGCGTCGACCTCGACCCCGCGGTCGAGGCGCTCGAGGCTCATCACCACCATCTCGCCGGACGCGTCGGGCGTCGAGGCCGCCACCAACCCGGTGTTCGCGCCCTGCGCGACCACGCGCGCGCCGTGCGCGGCGCACAGCCGCAGCGTCTCGGACACTTCGCGCGTGCTCGCCGGCCTCGCGACGCAGCGCGCGCGACCTGCGCCGTAGCGCCAGCCCCGCTCATAGCGCGCCCGATCGTGTGCCTCGGTCCAGACGCCGCGCGCGCCGAGCGCCTGCGTCAGAGCATCCACGAGGCGGTCCCGCACCGCCGAATCTTGCCCCCGCGCGCGGCCGGGCGCGACGCCTTCGTCGAGATCCTCGCCGCGCGACCCGCTAGGCTCCTCGAACGCATGTCCGACGAGACGGTCCCACACGACGAGGCCCTGCTGCGTCGCCTCGAGGCGCTGGCGAGCGATCCGACGGCGCTGCAGGCCCTGCCGCGCGCGCTGCGGGCGCGCTGGCGAGCAGCCTGCGGCCGGGTCGTGAACGGCGACAAGCACGCCGAGCGCCATCGCAAGCGCGCGGCCCGCAGCGAGGCGGCCGTCGCGCGTCACCAACGACAGCAAGAGGCGCTGCGCGCGGCCGCCATCCGACGGCAGCGCAGCGACGGCAAGACCCAGAGCGTCGGCCTGCCGCTGCACGCGCTGCCGGCGCGCGACGCGGCGCCAGCGACGCCCCCGCGCGCCGCGCCGCGCGCAGCCTCGCTCGAGCAGCGACGGTTCTGCTACGTCTGCAAGCAGCCCTATGAATCCGTGCACTTCTTCTACGACTCGATGTGCGCGCGCTGCGGCGACTTCAACCACGGCAAGCGGACCGAGGTGTGTGACCTGCGCGGGCGGACCGCGCTCGTGACCGGCGGACGCGTCAAGATCGGGCAGGAGATCGTGCGCAAGCTGCTCCGCTGCGGCGCGCGCGTGCTGGTCACGACGCGATTCGCCGCCGACGCGGCGCGCCGCTACGCGGCGATGCCGGACTACGACGAGTTCGCGGACCGGCTACAGGTCTTCGGGCTCGACCTGCGCCACACCCCCAGCGTCGAGCGGCTGTGCGCACACCTGCTCGACTCGCTCGACCAGCTGGACGTGCTGATCAACAACGCCTGCCAGACGGTCCGGCGCCCTGCGTCCTACTACCGGCACCTGCTGGCCGCCGAGCGCAGCGCGCACGACGCTCTCTCCCCGGCGGCGCGCAGGCTCCTCGGCGACGCCGAGCCGACGCGGGCCCTCGCGACCGCGGCGCAGTCCGCGTCTGCGGCCGAGATGTCGCAGTTCGTCGTGCTCACCGAGGACGCCGAGCACGACCCGACGCTGTTCCCCGACGGCACCTACGACGTCGATCAGCAGCAGGTCGACCTGCGCGAAGTGAACAGCTGGCGGCTCCGGGCGCACCAGGTCTCGACCCCTGAGCTGCTCGAGGTGCAGCTCGTCAACGCGGTCGCCCCGTTCGTGCTCAACGCGCGCCTCAAGCCGCTGATGGAGCGCGTCCCGAGCCGCGACAAGCACATCGTCAACGTGTCGGCGGTCGAAGGCCAGTTCCACCGCGGCACCAAGACGGACAAGCACCCGCACACCAACATGGCCAAGGCCGCGCTCAACATGCTGACGCGCACGTCCGCCAGCGACTACGTCCGGGCCGGCATCCACATGAACAGCGTCGACACCGGCTGGGTGACGGACGAGGACCCCGCGGCCCACGCGCTGCGCAAGGAACAGGGCGGCTTCCAGCCGCCGCTCGACGTCGTCGACGGCGCTGCGCGCGTCTGCGACCCGATCGTCACGGGCCACCTGACGGGCGCGCACGTCTACGGCCAGTTCCTGAAGGACTACGCCCCCGCCGCGTGGTGAGCCGATAGCTTGCACGAGCCGCGCCATGCGCATCACCCTCGTCGTCCACCAGTTCCCGCCGAACTACTTCACCGGCACCGAGCAGTACACGCTCAACGTCGGCAAGGAACTGCAGCGGCGCGGTCACGACGTCGACGTGTTCTCGCTCGAGCCCGCGTTCGGTGAAGCGACGGGGCCGTGGCGTGAGACCCGCGAGGTCATCGACGGCCTGCCGGTGCGCCGGATCAACTTCTGGATGCGGCTCGGCCGCGACTGGCGACGTATGGAGTACCGGCACCCGCTGATGGCCGAGGTGTTCGGGCGACACATCGCCGAGCGCGACACGGACGTCGTGCACAGCTTCCACCTGCGCCACCTCGGCGCGGACCTGATCGACCGGGTCGTCGAGCAGCGCCGGGGGCTGATCGTCTCGCTGATGGACTTCTGGTTCCTATGCCCGCGCGTCATCCTGATGAAGCCGGACGGCAGCGCCTGCGACGGGCCGCCCGACGGCGGCCGCGGCTGCATCTCCTGCCACGCACCCGACCTCGCCGACGAGCTGGCGAGCTCGCCGGTCGCCGCAGAGATCGACGCGCTGCACGCGGCCTCTCCCGGCGCCTCCAAGCCCGCGTGGGACCTCCGCTCGAAGCTCGCGACGATGCTCGAGCGGCCGGAGTATCTGCTCCAGCGGCTGTCACAGGCGGACACGGTCGTCGCCCCGACGGCGTTCCTGCGCGACGTGTTCGTGCGCAACGGCGCCCCCGCGGAGCGCATCCGGCACCTCTCCTACGGCGTGGACGCCGGCTCCTTGCGCGATGACGTCGCGCGGCTGCGCCCGGCGGAGCGGCCGCTGACCTTCGGGTTCTTCGGCAGCTACGCACCGCACAAGGGACCGCACGTGCTCGTGGACGCGATGGCCAACGTCGGCGGAGACTGCCGCGCGCTGCTGCGTGGACGCAGCAGCGACTTCGTCGATTACTCCGAGCCCCTGAGAGCGAGCGCCGCGTCCGACCCGCGCGTCACCGTCGGGTCGCCGTTTGCGCGCGACGAGCTGGCGCAGGCGCTGGCCGAGATCGACGTCCTCGTGGTGCCCAGCACGTGGCACGAGAACGCGCCGTTCGTCGTCCTCGAGGCCCGCGCCGCAGGCCTGCCGGTGCTGGCTAGCCGCTTCGGCGGGCTCACCGAGGTGGTCCGCGACGAGGTCGACGGCGAGCTCTTCGAGCCCGGCGACAGCGACGACCTCGCCCGCAGGCTGCAGCGGCTCGTCGACGAACCCGACCGGCTGCGCCGGTACCGCGAGGCGGCGGCGCCGCCGAAGTCCCTGCAGGACGCCGTCGACGAGTTCGAGGTGGTCTACCGGGACGCGTGCCGCGTGACCCCACAGCCGCTAGGATGACCTCGTGACGAACGCGGGACCCGATCCAGTCGCAGCCGAGCTGCAGCGCATGCGCGAGAGCATCGAAGCGCTCGCCGCGCGCGTCGGGCAGCTCGCCGAAGAGAACGCAGCGCTGCGCAGCAAGCTCGAGCTGAGCGAAGCCGCGCGATCGGACCTCACCGCTCAGGCCGAACACCTGATCCACGAGCTCGGGCTCGCGAGGCAGGAGGTCCGGGAGCGGCAGAGCGGCGACTGAGCCTCCATCTTCGAGGCCGACCCCGGCTCAGCCGACGCCGCGCTCGAGGCGCCGCCCCAGCCAGCGGAAGAACACTCCCTGAAGGCCTTTGGGATCCGCGCCTGCCTTGGCGCCGAGATACTGCCCCCAGCACTGCCACTTGCAGTAGTCGCGCGTCCACGCCAGCGCAGCGCGCTCTTCCTGCTCCGGCAGTCCGAGGCTCCGCACGTAGTCGCAGTGCTCCTTGGTGCTGTGCTCGAGC
>CAZTQF010000308.1:0-4464 GCA_964615255.1 uncultured candidatus Brocadiaceae bacterium
GATCGCGACGAGCGCCTCGGCCTGGTCGATGACGATCGACGCGCCGTTGCTGATGTCGACCTTCGGCTCGTAGAGCGCCTCGACGTCCTTCTCGATGCCGAACGAGTGGAACAGCGGCGTGGTGACGGCGTGCTGCTTGATCCGCTCGGCCATCACGGGCATCAGCTTCTCCGCGAAGTCGCGGATCCGCATGTAGACGTCCTCGCTGTCGACGACGACGTCGGCGATGTCCGGCGTGAACTGGTCGCGCATCGCCTTGAGCACGAGGTCCGACTCCTGGTAGAGCAGCGCCGGCGCCTTGGTGACCTTCAGCCGCTGGGCGACCATCTCCCAGATCTTGTTGAGGTAGTCGCGGTCGCGCTGGATGTCGTCGAGGCTCTTGTTGATGCCCGCGGTGCGCACGATGAAGCCGATGCCGCCGCTGCCGGTCTCGTCGAGCTCGCGCACGATCCGCTTGAGCCGGCGCCGCTCCTTGCCGTCCTCGATCTTCCTCGAGACGCCACACTTGGGCAGGCTGGGCATCAGCACGAGCGAGCGGCCCGGCAGCGACACGTAGGTCGTGAGCGTCGGGCCCTTGCTGCCGATGCCCTCCTTGGTGATCTGGACCACGACCTCCTGCCCCTTCTTGAGCAGCTGGTCGATGGTCATCCGGTTGCCGCGCGGCGCGCGACGCTCCTGCGCCGGCCGCTCCTTGGCGCCGCGGCGCGAACGCTTCTTCCGGGTTGACGACTTGCCGTCGGTCGACGGCGCGTCGCCGTCTGCATCGTCGTCACCGCGCGCTTCGACGTCGCCGCCTTCACCTGCAGCAACGGCCGCAGCTCCCGCGACCGCCTCGTCGCCGTCTCCAGCAGCGCCAGCGTCGCCGGCGTCGTCCTTGCGCCGCGATCGGGACCGGGACCGACGCGAGCGCCGCTTCCTCGGCGCGCCGTCGCCATCGCCCTCGGCGGGAGGCGCCGACTCGGCCGCTGCGGCGTCGCCGGGCTCGTCCGCGTCGGGGTCCGCCGCGGCCATCTCGAGCGGCTGCTCGTCGTCGTCGAGACCCAGGCCGAAGCCACCGCCGTGGTCTTCTTCGCCGTCGTCGTCCGCGCCGCCCTGGGCCTGGTCTTCGTCCTCTTCGGCCGCGTCGCCTTCGGGCTCCTCGGCGACCTGCAGCTGGTCCACGGGCTCGACGACAGCGTCGTCCCCGTCCTCGTCGGCCCCGTCAGCCGCCGACGCCTCGCCTGCATCCTCGGCCTCGGCCGCTGCCTCCTCGTCCGCGTCCTCCTCCTCGGCGGCCGTCTCGACCGCTCCGTCGGCACCTGCAGCGGCCTTGGGCTTGCGGCGCGCCCGCTTGGGCTTGGCCTCGGCGTCCGGCGCGTCGTCGTCCTCCTCCTCGTCGTCCGACAGCGCCTGCTGCATGGACTCCGGCCCGTCGTCGACGTCGACGCGGGCGCGACCCTCGATCACGTCCTCGAGGCGGAACTCGGCGCGACCGTAGGCCGGCAGCACGTCCGAGACGTGCAGGAAGCCGTTGACGCGTCCACCGAACGCGACGAACGCCGCGCCGATGGAGGGCTCGATGTTGACCACCTTGCCCTTGTAGATGTTACCGAGATAGGCCTCTCGGCTGGCCAACTCGACGTGCAGCTCCTGCAGCACGCCGTCCTCCACCACCGCGATCCGGCTCTCTTCCGGATCGATGGCGTTGATGAGCATCCTCTTCACGGGGGTCCTTCGTCTGTCGATCGCCGGTCACGGCGACCCCCTGGCTGCTCCGCGACCCGGCGCTCGGCCAGGACACGAGGGGCTCGGTCCGACGGGTCGCCAGGGCCGCCCCGGCACCGCGCCGGGAGCAGAGGGACCTCACGTCACCGCGGCCGCAGCACGGGTCGTGCGGAGCGGCACCCAGGGTGGGAAAGGGAAATCCACGCCGAGCCGCCCCTCGCAGGCGCTCCGCAGGGAGCCCTGCACCCGCGGCGCGCCCGCGCAGCGCTCGCTGCGGGGCCATCCGAGGTTGCGTCGGGACGACGTGCATGGGGTAGGTCGGGGGATCCACAGCGCGTCACCCCTCCAGGGCCTCGGCGCGCTGCGCCGGCTCACCCGAGCCGGCGGGGCGAGATGCTATCCCCGCGACCGCGCGCGCTCAACGACGGAGCGCGCCGGCGCGTCGGCCGCCCTGCGATCGGGCGGCCGCGGCGCGGACTACTTGCCGAACACAGCCTCGCGCGTCTGCGCGAGGCTGGAGCGCTGGTCCTTCATGCGCTCCTCGAGGGCCCGCCGCATCGAGGCCTCCATGTCGTCCGCGCTGCGGATGATCTGGGGCGTGATGAAGACCAGCAGCGTCGACATCGCCTCCTGCTTGGTGCGGTTCTTGAACAGGTAGCCGAGCACCGGGATGTCGCCCAGCAGCGGCAGCTTGGTCACGGTCTCCGACTCGGTCTTGCTCTTGAGCCCGCCGAGCACGGCGGTCTGACCGCTCTTCAGCAGCACGGTCGTCGAGAGGGTGCTGGACGCGACGCGGGGCAGCGCGATCTGGCCGGCACCCGCCGTGGTCCCGCCGCCCACCTCGAAGACGTCGAAGCCCGCCGGCGCGATCGCCGACGTGCCGGTGCCGCTCAGCGCGGTCCGCTGCGGGATCACCTCCATGATGACCTTGTCGGTGCCGGGCACGATGTGCGGCGTGGCGAGCAGCTGGAAGCCGATGTTGACCGGCGACTCGTCGCCTTCCTCGAGCGCCAGCAGCAGGCCGCCGGCCTGACCCTGCTCGACGCGCGCCTGCGCGTAGCGCACGGCCTCGCCGACGAAGATCGTCGCCGTGTTGTTGTCCAGCGTCGTGATCTGGGGCGCCTGGAGGATCTCGGAGCGCGAGTCGCGCGCCAGCAGGCGGAGCGTCGCCGTGACCTCCTGGAAGTTCAGCGCGCCGAACACAACGTTTGGGATCGACGTCGCGGCGGGCAGGTTCTGCACGTCGTCGACGAAGGGGCCGATGCCGTTGTCGTTGGCGATCAGCGAGTCGTCCCAGCCGCCAGCGCCGAGGTCGAACGGCAGCCGCGTCGGGATCTGGCCGAGGCCGACGCTCGCCGACCAGCCGTTGCCGCCGGGGCTGATCCCGACGTCGAGCAGGTCGTCGTTGCTCGTCGTGACAAAACGCACGTCGAGCTGCACCTGCGACGGCTCGACGTCCATCATCTCGATCGTGCGCCGGATGTTCGCGACCACGGGCCGCGTGTCCTTGACCATGATGACGTTGGTCTCCTGGATGTACTCCAGCGAGCCGACGTCGGGCGTGATCATGTTCCGCAGGGTGTCGAGCAGCGAGAAGTTCATCTGCCCGGGCTGCAGCGGCTGCTGGTTGCGCAGGTCGCGCACGTACTCCGACGTGATGAACGGCATGAACACCGACGTCGGCCGCACGAAGCGCAGCTGGATCGCCGCGAACTCCAGGTCCGTCTCGATGTTGGTGGCGGGCACCACGCGCAGGATCCCGCGCTCCTCCTCGACGACGACGAAGCCGAGCGTCTTGACGGTCGCGTCGAGCGCGTCACGCCACGGGATGTCCTTGAGGCGCACGGTGATCGTGCCCTTGACCTCCGGCGCGACCACGATGTTGGCGCCTGAGATCTTGGCGATCGTGTCGATCACCTTCTGGATGTCGGTGTTCTCGAACGAGAAGTAGACGCGCGGCGGCTTCTCGACCTTGAGCACGCCGCCCTCGGCCTCGGTGACGATGCACTGCGCCTGCTCCGCGACGAGCTCGAGCGCCTGGCGCCAGTGCACGTCCTGCAGGTCGATGGTGACCGTCTCCTCGATCCCCGGCTCCATGATGATGTTCGAGCTCGTCTTGCGACGGATGCTCTGCACCACCTCGCGGAGGTCGCGGTCCCGGAGGCGCAGGGTCAACCGGCTGGCCCGGTCGCCCGCGGCGGGCGAGCTGACTCCCTCCTGCTGCTGCGCGCCGGTCGCGACGGTCTCCTGCTGAGCAGGCAGCGCTGCGAGCGCGAGCGCTGCCGTGGTGATTCCGAACACTCTCGTAAGTGCCTGCATCTCGATCCTTCCCGCCCTTTGGGGGGTTGCCTTTGACTCGCCCTTGCGGCCGCGCCCAGACGGACGTGGCCCGATACCTCTCCTACATCGATCCCGCGGTGGCAGCGGCTTGAGGGAACTCGCCCCGCCGCATCGCCGAGATCACATCGTGCGCACGAGGGTCAGCCCGCGGAACACGAACCAGACCTGCTCTTGCTCGACCTTCTTGACCAGCAGGTCGTCCTGGACGTACTCGCCCTCTTCGTAGACCTCGCCGTTGAGCAGCACGCCCGAGCGGCCGACGCCGGTCCCGTTGACCACGACGCCCTGGATCTGCAGGTCGAGCTCCTTGAAGTCGATCGCCGTGCTCGCCTTGAGGTGCCAGCGCTTGGCCTCGACGGCGAGCTCGTGGCGCGGATCCTCGGCGGGAACCGCGAGCCGCTCCATGACGTCCTCGTAGCG